>DILZ01000044.1:18549-19018 GCA_002425305.1 Ruminococcaceae bacterium UBA5579 | reverse complement strand
GCGGCAGCGAGCTTACGGAGCGTTACCGCAACAAGCTGCAAATGCCTATGGCGAAAACGGACAGCGGTGAGATAACTGCGGGGTTCTTTTCCGAAAGAACACACCGTGTTGTTCCGGTTGAGGACTGCAAGCTCCAGCCTGTGATTTTCTCCGAAATAGCGGAATTTATCAAACGGGAGTGCAAAATGCTGAAAATATCCGTTTATAACGAGCAGGCACACGAGGGCGTTCTGCGGCACGTTTATCTGCGAAGGGGGAGCGTTAGCGGCGAGATATGCGCCGTTCTTGTTGCAAAAAGGAAAGTCCCCGAGTTTAAAAAGCTCGCCGCAGAGCTTATGCAAAGATTTCCCGATATTACGGGCGTTGTACTTAACATCAACCCCGACAAAACCAACGTTATCCTCGGCGAGCGCGAGGTAGTTCTGTGCGGTCGCCCCGACATCACCGACACGATGTGCGGAATATCGGT
>DILZ01000044.1:0-18516 GCA_002425305.1 Ruminococcaceae bacterium UBA5579 | reverse complement strand
ATACGCGCAGGCTGCCGAGTTCGCTGAGCCGCGCGGCAAAACGCTGCTTGATCTGTATTGCGGTATCGGCACTATCGGATTGTCTATGGCGAAAGAGGCGGCAAGGGTCATCGGCGCGGAGATAGTTCCCGAGGCGGTGGAGAACGCCCGCCGAAATGCCGAAAAGAACGGCATTGATAACGCGGAGTTCATCTGCACGGGCGCGTCCGAGGCAGCCGTGAAGCTCGCCGAAAGCGGACTTGCACCAGACGTCATTCTGCTTGACCCGCCGCGCAAGGGCTGCGACGGAGATACTCTCTCGGCGTGTGTGAAGTTGAACCCAAAGCGTATCGTGATGATCTCCTGCAATCCCGCCACCGCCGCCCGTGACTGCAAGATGCTTTCGGAGGGCGGCTATGCGGTGAAATGTGTGCGCGCGTTCGACTTATTTCCGAGAACGCGGCATATAGAGTGTGTAGTGTGTATACAAAAAACGGAATAGAAAAAGCTCCGGTTAATACAAACTAATGTGGCATATGAGTATTTAAGTTATAGACCTTTCAGAAATAGTATTAGATATAGGTGTAGAGTAGCCATATGCTTCATATCTGCCAATACACTCTATAGGTAAGCTGCTATCGGCTTCTTGAAGTACGTCCTCTATCCAGTCGTCTCCAGATGATATGTTTCTAATTGAGCTTGTATCAAAATAACCGTAACCTAAATAGCCTCCGCTACTAACACCACCTTCAAAATCGACTTTAAATGTTGCTGTACCGCTTTTTCCTACCTCCGGGAGTTCTATGTCACTATACAATTCGCCTAAATTTTCTGTCGCTGTTAGTTGTACAGCCTGTAAGCGTCAAAGCCGCAACGGTTACAAGCGAAATTATTATTTTCTTCATTTTTCTATGGCCGATTGTTCATACTCACCCTTGATATTACCGATTATGCTTATGTTATCTTCCGCGAAATAGCGTACACGCTCTTCGTCTTCGGAAATGTCAAAAATCGTCCGTTCTTCGGGTTCGCCGCCCGCCAACTTGACATAGGTGGGGAACAGATCAGCGTGACTTATCGGCGCATTGGAAATTTTTATGCCCGAATCGGTCGAATACGCCGGCTTGTACATAAACAGGGGCGTCATTACGGAACAGTCCTTGTATTCATTGCGATAACCGTGGTCGGCCATAATAAATATATCGCTGTTGTCGTAAACGCCGTATTCTTTCAGCGTTTGAAGATATTCACCGATTATCTTATTTACCACTTCCGTGGTTTCTTCGAGAGATACCGTATCTTTCACGCGCTGCATATCCTTATTCGTGTTTCTTGGGCTGTGCAGACCTTTCAGGAATATACACTTAAATTGCGGCGTGTCGGTGATAGTAAGCTCGCGTGGGAAATTATTGTAAAAATCCAGATTATCACTACGGTAATACTCCTTATTATCTGGCAGAGTGTAGTCAATGTTCCCAAGATCCTCGTATTCCGGCATAACAAAAGGCTTTAAAGGCTCGGGCAAAACACGGAACAGCGCCAATTCCAGCAAGGTATTGGCGTATGAAAAGCTTTCGCGGTAAGGTACAGTCACATCTATGTAATTTCTGCAATATTTATACATAAACCAAGGATCCGGTATGGTGGATTCGGCATAAAACCGCGTTTCGTAATTTTGCGTGACAGCTTGAAAGAACGTTTCATCTCCGTTGGAGTAGACGGGGCTGTTAATAAAGGCGTATGGCACCGCGTGCTGAGTCCATTTGTGCATTCCGACGGTGTTTGTGTAGTAGGTAAACCCGTCAAACCCTACGGGCGCACCTTGCTTCAGCGCTTCATCAAAACAATGGGAATCGTATTCATCCGGCATAATGATAATAAAATTCTTTTTGGAGCTGTAAACCTCCAAATCGTCAGTGGTACACGCCGCCATATTGATGTTTAAATCCTTAACCCCTCCGAGGAGAGTGCTTATTACCGAAGGCTGAGAAAATTTCATACACTGTATAAAACTCGTTACCAATGCGACAAGCTGAATAAATATCACCGCTGCCGAAATATAGGTAACAGCACTTTCGAATTGCTTCGAGAATTTCCAACGCAGAATAAAGGACGCTGCGAAAATTATAACCCACACCGAAATATCGAGAACGGTGCGTCCAACGGAGATCCTATACTTATCGCCCAGCAGTGATCCCATATTCATTGATAGAAAGTTGCCCTTAATATAAAGAGCCATCGATGCGGCAAAAACGACCGTGCGGTATATTCCGTTAGCCTTTCCGCGGATAAGAACACTTGCCAAAAACAGCACCGCTGCCACCGCCACCGTTATTATGCCCAGATACAGCGACATCAGTGCTATTGGAAATGCCAGCTCATCGGAGTTTGCGAAAAAAACATCCATCGGCGTAAAAAAGCATACGTTAAACGCTGCGAATATACAAAGTATTATATCTGATATGGTTTTGCGGGTCTTTTCAGATTTTTGACGGTCCTTAAAACGTTTTGATATATTCATTGTGACTTTTCCTCTTCTTAAAGTGCATATGATTTTAACCTGCTTGCGTTTTTTTACGGCGAGCCGCCGTCTATTATCCACATTATTATATCACAATAATCTTATTTTGTCAACACACGGCAAAACCGACTCTGCGGTTAATGTGTAGATTTGTTTATGAAGATTAAATGTGTAGACATCAGCTGCTGCCGGATGGCATAAATTTCGCGGAGCTTAAAAAAGCGGGGGTGGATTTTGTGATTATCCGGGTGGGATTTTCTATGAAAAAGGACGTTACTATTGATAAATTTATAGCCGATTGTAAAGCGTATAAAATTCCCTACGGCTTTTATTGGTACAGCTACGCTATGAGCGTTGACGAGGCAAAAGCGGAGGCAGAGAAATGCATTGAGGTCATAAAGGGGCTTGTTCCCGCATATCCCGTGTTCTTTGAGATGGAAGAAAAACGGCAGATTGACGGACTGAACAATAAAATCCGCACGGATATGGCGGTAACATTCTGCGAAACGATTAAAAAGGCGGGTTATACGGCGGAAATTTACGCGAATCCGTCCTTTATGGAGTGCTATTACGACAAATTGCATTAGTCGGGAAATCATTGAGAGGAAAAGCAGAGGATACTGGCTGATAAGGCTGAATTGGAGGGGGTAAAGCAAAGTGTTATCAATATGAAAGCGTTCCTGAACAGCCAAACCTCAGAAGCCGTAGAATACGATGAACAGCTTGTCAGGCGGCTGATAGCAAAGGTGACGATGTATGACGATAAGTTTGGGGTGGAGTTAAAATCGGGGCTTTCGGTGGATATTATGAGAAACAAGTAAGTTGAGGTTTAGAACCCTGTTGCAGTAATTGCACACAGGGTTGTTTTTTGTGAAATTTTGCATTTTTTCATATAAAGTATTGAAATTTATGGTGAAAAAATATATAATAGTGGTATACTATATCAGATGGGTGTGCTCATCCGTCGTGAAAAGACAAAGGAATATTGACATATGGCATACGAAAAGAGTAGCATTAGAAAAATAATCAAAAAAATCAGTGGGGAGTTTTATCTTCCCGCTATACAAAGAAAATATGTATGGAATGATTCTCAAATTACAAGATTGATGGACTCAATTATGCTGGGCTATCCCATTGGAACGTTTTTGTTTTGGAAAGTCAAAAAACAAATCGTGAATGAAAAAGGATATTCAATGTATAAGTTTATTGAAAACTATCACGAGCGAGATATGTATAAGAATCTTGCAGCATCACAACCGTTTATATTAGAAGAAGAAAACCGGGATGAAACTATATATGCGGTGCTTGACGGTCAGCAAAGATTATCCTCGCTTTATATTGCACTGCAAGGGAGTATGAGCCGAAAGCTGCCGAAAAAAAGGTGGAATAATGATGAAGCGTTTCCTAAAAAGGAACTGTATTTTAATCTTCACAGTCAAAAAGCGGACGAGGACGATATTTCGTATGAATTCAAGTTTCTGACAGAAGAAGAGGCTTGCGCAACAAATACAGACGATAAGTTGTGGTATCTTGTGAAAGATATTTTAAAGTATTCTACGGAGAACATTTTGCCTGAGTTAATTATTCCAAAAGGATGGGTTGACGATAACAAGGCTGTAAAAAACATTTCTTTACTTCATACTAGACTTGCGTCCGATGAAATAATTAATTATTTTGAGGTTGAGGGCGATTCCATTGACAACGTCCTGGATATTTTTGTGAGAGTAAATTCAGGCGGCACTGTACTGTCTAAAACGGATCTGTTGTTCTCTACCATTGTATCTCATTGGGATAAAGCAAGAGATGAAATAGATGCGTTGCTGTCTGAGATAAACAGAAAAGGAGAAGGCTTTAAATTCTCGAACGATTTTGTGATGCGCTGCTGTCTGTATTTATTGGATATGTCAATAGCGCTTAAAGTTGAAACTTTTAAAAAGGACAGCGTACTCATAATTAAAGATAATTGGAACAAAATCAGCACAGCTATTAAAGACACGGTGGATTTGTTAAGTGATTTTGGGTTCAATTCCGAGAATATTATATCTTATGTTGCGATTATTCCAATGGTATATTACAGATTTAAAGGCGGAGATTTTAAAGAGGACAGCAACAAAATCGAACTTAGAAAGTACATCGTTGCAGCGCAAGTTAAACAGATTTTCGGCGCATCGACAAATTCAGCCTTGGTAAGTATCCGAAATGCGATGAATGCCGCTCCCGCAGATTCTTTTAAATTGTCAATTCTTAATAGTGTTAAATTTGCAGGTAGCAGAACACTTAGATTTACAGAAGAAGAGATTGATGATATGTTCGACACATACCAAATTGGCTCATATACATTTATGTTGCTTTCTTTATTATATCCGCACTTAAAGTATAGTCAAAAAGGATTCCATCAAGACCATATGCATCCATACAGTGGGTTTGAAGAAAGTAAAATTAGCGGATTAACTTTGTCAGATGGTTCGGTAATAGATGACGCTACTAAAGAGGATTGGCGCAGAAGAAGAAACACGCTTGCAAATCTTCAGCTTTTGGAGGGACGAGAGAACGAATCTAAGAACAATACACCTCTTAGCGAATGGGTCGAAACGGCCGATAACAAGAAGAATGCAAAATATCTACCCGATGACGTTTCTTATGACCTTCCACATTTTGAAGAATTTATGGAAAAAAGGCAGAAACTGATGAGCGATGCACTGAAAAAGCTATTGCTTTAAGTGCGTATGAGATAATGTTCCTTTAAACAAACACCAACCCCTAAATCCCTTCAGAAAGGTTTCCTTTGAATACAAAGGGCAAAAGACAGACTTCCTATCTGTTCGGCGCATATAGAGTGTGTAGTATTAATGTCGCGTTAGAGAGGTCATTTTTGCAAGCTAAGCGTGATAAGGAGCGTTTATATGTATATTGCACATAAAAGAGAAATCGATAAAGAGATCCAGACAATCAATTCGCACAGCCTTGGAGTTGTAAAACAAGCTGAAAAATTTGCTTCAAGGTTGAATTTTGAAAACATTGTGATGATAGCGGCGCTTCTTCACGACGCAGGAAAAATGAACGATAATTTCTACGCTGTTCATCGCCCTCTGTGGAGGGCGTGGATTGAAATGCACACGACTATGAACAGTACAAGGAGGCGTCATAGACGAAAAAAAGGTTATTTTAGTGACGATGTGACTCTTGATGTGATTTATGTTTTCCGTAATAGCAAGTGCGAAATCGGCTTCTGTGAGTGTAGTTTGTCGTATTATGAAAAAGCAATAACAGCAGCACTTAACTGTACAAAAGCGCCAAAAAACTCCTGCTTACATTGTGCTTTTATACAAAAAAGCCATAATTCTGTAATACTATAGAAAAAATTTTGTCTTTACAAGTAGAAAGGAGTAGACCGCAAATCGGAGCACTCTATCGCTCGTGCGCTGTGCGCGTGATTATCATTTACCGTGTTGATATAATCTGAAATTGCTGTAAGCGGTCTTTATAGTTCAGAAATGAAATTTATTTTTCGAAATATTCGCGGTTTGGCAAAGAAAGAAACATTTATATTTGTGGTAATGCTGATATGCGTGTTTGTGTCGGCGTGGGTTATTCTGTTCTCTTATGGGATGTATCAGAATTATCACGCCTTGATTGTTGAGGGCGAGGAAACGCTGAAGGAAATATATCCGCGTATATCGGATGGACAAACTTTGACATACAGCGAGCTTAAAACGTTTCTTGAGGCGGTACCCGATGAGGCATTTGACGATCTGAATTTGATCTACTGCTCAGGATCGGAGTTTGAGGTAGAATATGATGTCGAAGGTCAACATCTGAGGTATAGCAGCTGGTTTGTTTCGAGATTTACGCTCCAAAGCGGCATCATTCATTACTCTCCGTATATCGAAAACTATTGGAACAGCAACGGTATGATACCGACAGGGCGTTACTTTACCGACAGTGAGGAAATAAACGGAGCGAACGTCGTGATAATTCCGAAAGAATTCACGTCCGGCACAACCGCCGAAAAGTTGTATGGCTCATTATTTGTTGATAAGAATACGATAAAACTGTTGGAAAAAGAATTTACAGTTGTTGGTACGCATAGCTCTTTTGGAATAATAATTCCTTTCTTGGCAATGCCACCGGAGCAGAAAGTCGGTCAATTTTCGTTTAATTTTGAAAATATCGTAACTCGAAAAAAGATCAATATGCTTAAAGATACCGCCGCGGAAGTAATTCCCGGCAAGCTGGAATTTGACGACGCGGACGTACCCGACAGCGACAGCGTTTACATATACAACAATATTATGATGCTCTCCGTGCTTATAGCGGCGCTTACTGTTATAAACTTCGCGTTTCTTTACAACTTCATATTTAAAAAACGGAGCAGACAGCTTGCCATAATGAGAATTTGCGGCTGTACCTGCGGAAAAGCGTGGGCGATATGTTTAGGCGAGTGTATTCTTTTATGTGTTCCCGTTTTTCTTGTCGGAGTGGCATCATATATCCCGTTTATGCACGGAGTACTTGCGAATTTATTTGAGTTTATGGAGGCGGCTTATTCGACCGTCATTTACCTGGCGATATTCGGCATTTATCTCGTGATGCTTCTTGCTATTATGGGAATAATGCTTGCCGGGCAGATCTCGCGGACGTTGACGGAAGAAAGTAAGAGGGTATAATAATGTTGTTGAAAACCGCTTTTAAAAATTTAAAGAAGAACCCCGTGATGAATATCGTCTGCCTGTTACAGCTTACGGCGATATTTCTGATAACGGCGGTTATGGTATCGTCGCTGTTCGTGCGTTACAGAAAATATCTTCCCGTAAAGAACTTTCTTGAAATGAACGGCGTGTTCTGCGAATATTCCTTTTTTTCCGGCGCTGAGCTTCCCGGAACGGCGACCGAAGATATGCGCGGTTCGGTTCAAACTTTTGAGGAGCTTCGCGATTTTACTGGTGCGCGGAACGTTTTTGGGATCAAATGTTTTTATGCCTCTCATTCCTCGCCGAGCGGAGAATTATTATATGACGATTTACCGTCAGAACTAATTTTATATAATGACACGTTCATTGACAGGTATATCCCAAAGCTCGCACGCGGAAAATGGCTAGATCCCGCTTCCGACGAGCTGGAGGCGGTAATTCCCGAAGGGTTATACGGCGCGGACGTAGGCGATGTTATTGATATGTTGTTTGATGACGAGCATGTGAAAGTGAAGGTGGTCGGTGTAATGAAAAGCGGCGAGGATTTCCTCAGCTTAAATTCGCCGCGTGCCAGAACATATGACTATCCCAAGACATACCGAAGCCTTTATGACGCGTATTATACCGATATTGACGATGGAAATCCGCCTATGCTCCTGTCGGAAAGCGTACTTCAGAGGCTCTGTCCGGAAACGAGAACTATGATAATCGCCGCTGTTTTCGATTTCGGCGGAACTGACATACCGCTTCAAGAAGCGTTGAAACGAGCGGCGCAAACAGGCGGCTACACGACCGCACTTGAAAGTATAAACGCCGCGAGTAAGGAATATATTCACACCGAGCTTATGAAGCTCCTGCCTATCGTTATCGTGCTTATGGTTTTGACGGTCGTGAGCGCGGTGAGCGTTTCGGCGATTGCGGCGCGGCGGAGGCTGCGCGACTACGCGAAGTATTATGTTTTGGGGCTGCGTTGGCGGCAATGCGCACTTGTAAATCTGTTCCAAACGCTTGTCACGGGTGCGGCGGCGCTTATTATCGCGGCGGCGGGACTTACGGTGGTCGGCGCGACGCCGCTTTCGGAAACATTTATGGTTGTTGCGAACGGCTGGACGTTTTTAGCGGTTTTGGGTGTATTTGCGCTGTATCTTATTTTCTCAATGATAATGCCGCTGATAATGCTGAATTCAGCAACTCCAAAAGAGCTTTTGCAGACCGAGTAAGGAGGACGAAATGGTAGAATTAAAGAACATTACAAAAACCTATAATCCTAAAAAAGCAAACGAATTTACGGCACTTAAAAACGTTTCACTTACCATAAACGACGGAGAGATGACCGCGATAATCGGGAGATCCGGCGCGGGCAAATCTACGCTTCTGCATATTCTCGCGTGCATAGACAATTATCAGAGCGGTGAATACCGGATAGACGATACGCTTGTGAAAAAGCTGTCCGAGCGGGAGCTTGCGCGTATTCGCGGCGAGAAGATCGGTATGGTGATGCAGGATTTCGCGTTGGTGGAGGATTTTTCGGCACTCGAAAATGTAATGCTCCCGCTAGATTTTGCGCGGAAGAAAAAATCAAACCGCCGAGATCTGGCTCTCGGAGCACTCAGCTCCGTAGGTCTTGTGGAACTTGCAAAAAAGCCCGTAAGCAAACTGTCCGGCGGACAGAAGCAGCGCGTCGCTATCGCTCGCGCGATAGTAAACGAGCCGTCGCTTATCCTCGCCGATGAGCCGACGGGTGCGCTTGACACCAAGACCTCGGCGGAGATAATGGACGTTTTCAAAAGGCTGAACGATGAAGGTAAAACCATAGTTATCGTGACGCACGACCCCAATGTTGCAAAGCAGTGTGAGCGCGTCGTTGAGATATCCGACGGGGAGATCGTTTAGATGAGTTGTTGAAGGTACTTGAGAGTATGTGAAATTGCACAAATTCAGAGCGAGATTTTTGGCTAATAAAATAATACGCGCTGCGTAGGAGCTTGTTGTCCTGCGCAACGCTTAAATAACGGCGTTCTTTACGCGGTTTATACATATTTTTGCGGTTTGTCAAACCGCTTTTTTTGTTTTTGAAGAATAATACCTTGACGTGGGTGAAAATTTGTGTTATAATATATGTGTATATTTTTGCGCGGGAGCGGTTGGCGAAAGGCGGGTGAGTTTGTGTGAATATGTTAAGAAAAGCTGCGGCAGCAGTTCTTTTGGCAACGGCAACGCTTTGCTGCGGCTGTCAGAACGGTAGCGGGACAACAAGCTCCTACGCAGCNNGTCAGAACGGTAGCGGCGGCGTTTCCTCGGATGCAGGCTCATCGAAGCCGCAAAGCGTTTTCTCAGATGCGGCGTTTACGGTTCCCGAACCGGTGTCAACACCGGTACAATCGGATGTAATAACATATTTTGGCAGCAAGGATATCAGCGAGTTTGCGGAGCTTTATAAAAAAACCACAGGCGGCACGATAGTTATCGAAGCTCCGACCGGCAATTATACCGATCTGCTGTCTCAAAAGATATCCTCCGACGCGTCCCCCGACCTTTGCGATAAGGTAGACAACACCTATCCGTACCTTATCTCCCAAAACCTCTATGAGGACCTGACGAATTACATTGATACGACAGCTCCGCAGTGGGCGGATATGACCGATTCTATCGAGCATTATTCCTTCAAGGGGGCAAGATATTTCTATCCTACCTCGGTAAAGGCTATGCCGCAATTCTTGATCTATGTCAAATCCACCTATATTCAGTGCGGAAACCTTCCCGATCCCGAAAAGCTGTGGCTTAATAACGAGTGGACGTGGGATACGTTCCGGCACGGCGCGGNNGGCGGGAATTATTGATAGTCCTGCAAGCACCGCCAATGTGTTGGTGAGTGGCGGAGATATCTTTTCGAACTTCCTTTCATCAACGGGAGTGCCGCTGTTTTCTCAGGTCGGCAGCAGGTTCGCCAACGGTCTTACAACAGATGCGGCGGCTGATGTCAACGAGCTTCTTTCATCATATAAGATGGATTACACGGCGGTCATCAACGCGGCGGACAAGATAGGCGACGCGGTTTTCATTTCGGGTGATGAGCGCACGCTGGCAGAGCTTCGTAAAACAAATCTTACGGTCGGCGCGGTGCCGTATCCGCGTTATGTCGGTTCCGACAAGTACTACTGCAAAGCCGCGACAGAGGGTTTTTTAGTGCCTAAGGGCGCAAAGAATATTCAAAACGCCGCGATCTTTATCAACTGTTCCAGGATCGTGAACTCTTCCGACGAGCATCGTGAAAAAGTTAACAGCGAGCTTACTAAAATCGGTCTGCTGCGCTCTGATGTAGAGTGGTTGGAAAGACTGCGCAGTTCAACGAAAATGACGCCTATACCGGTCGACGAGAATTGTTTTGACAGCGACGTGAACATCAATATTAAGCGTCTGCTTACCTATGACGGTCATTCCTGGCCCGATGCGCTTGCGGAGAATCTGCCTCCGATAGACGGCGCGATAGAAAAAATCAATGATGTAATAGAATAATGGAATTTGTAACCTTATTATTGAGAGGGGGAGCTTATTCATGAATAACCAACAAGCCGAAAACGGAAAAGAATATGAATGGCTGAAGCCGGATCGCGTTATGAAGCTGTATCGCGGCAGCAAAAGCACCTTCGGTACAAAAAAGCTGTTTGTTATCGGCATAGGTCAAAACGGCATAGACTGCCTTATCAGAGCAAAGCACATTGCCGAAAACCGTTTTCAAAAGGATAAAACGCGCATACGTTTTCTGGGTATAGACGTCGACGAAACCGTTAATAACGCGGAGTTCTGCGGCTCTGTGCTGGAGGACGATGAGAAGCTTGCGATCGATCCCGACGCGGCGATCTACGATTATCTCAACGCGCCGGAAAAAATGTCCGAGTTTGAAAAGGAGTGGTTCGACGAGGGATTGAAGAACTACACCCCAAGCAAGCCTGTTTACGGTTTGAAAAAGCGTCAGTGCGGGCGGCTGGCTCTTTTCCATTATTTCGGAACGATTATGAAGCTGTTCGGTTCGGCGGCTACAAGCTTCGGGCTGAACGACAGACCGTTGGAGATAGCTATTGTCGGAAATCTTGGTGACGCGTTTTTTGGCGGAATGATGATAGACATCGGGTATATTTTGAGAACGCTGTTTGAAACAGCAAAATATCCCGTGACGCTCGTTTCGTATATGTTCGCGGGCGACACTGCGGCGTTCACCGAAGAAGAGGGCAGAGATCTTTCCACGGCTTACGCGAACACCATTGTCGCAAAATCCGAGCTGGACCTGTTTCAAAGCCGGAAAAAGCGTTTTTGGCAGCAGTATTCGCAGACTATCGAGATAAGCTCGGATAAGCCGCCGTTCACAGCGTGTTATATCACTCACGCCGAGGAAACCTACGAGCAGACGATGGAGAAAACGGCACTCAAAATAATGTGCGAGCCGGGCAATCTTTTTGCGCGTGATGACGACGCGGAGAAGCTGATGGCTCATAATATGCTGGATAAGGACGGCTCTCACGCGTTCAGATATCTTGCGTTTTCGGCTGCGGTAAACGAGATACCGCTGGGGAAGTTCGTTTCCTATATCGCGCTGAGATTATTCGGCAAATATCTCGGCGTACTGCGCCAAAAAACGATAGGCGCTATGGAGCTTGGGAAGATAACGGGCAGGATCACTCCCGACGCCGCGTTATTGGCTTCAAAGGCGGGAAAGCTGCCGAAATTTCAATTTGAAGAAAACTTAAATCCGCTGTTTTCGCTGCGTTCGCTGAAAAACGGCATTGAGGCTTCAAAGCGGTATGTGAACGAACGCCTTAATGAGATAACGGAGCTTTGCCGAAATGGCGCGGATATTATGCTGCCTGAAATATCGGGACAAATAAAGAAGCTGTGCGAAAACGCGGTGTGCGACCGCGAAAAAGGTCCGTATTACGCTCTGGAGATCATAAAGGCCTGCCTTACAAAGTTGAGCGACGCTTCCAAGACCGTAGAGCAGAAAGCGCTGAATATCGCCGACGACGTTTCGCGCGAGGAAAAGCAGCTTGAGGCTGCTCACAAAAAGCTGAAAATGACGCCCGGCTTTATGGCGAAGGGCTTGGCGGAGAACTATATAGACTGCATTAAAGGCTATGTAAAATGCAGGTATACTCAGCTGACGTCGGGGGTCGTCAAGAAATTTTACGACCGTCTGTCAGATGAGCTTAACAAGTATGCTGAGGAAAACCTTCGCACCAAATCACGCATTTTTGACCTTATCTCCGAAAAAACGAAGGATATACTGTATGGGGATTCTCCATATCTTGGCTTTGGAGTGAAGGAGGCGTTCGATCCGTTGTCGCCCGACGAGCCGGGCATACGCGAAAGGCTCAATAAGATGGTGGACAGCATATCCGACGACAAAATGGAGCTTGCAATAAAGCGCGCCGATCTTCTTTCCGCGGCGCAAAAGGGCGTTATGGAATTTATAGGCGAGCTTTTGGTACTTGTTGACATCTGCGTCGGAGAGTTCACCGAAAAGGGCTATGACGGCATCTGCGAGTATTTCAGTATAGAAAACTCGCTTTCCGCAGGAATTGAGGATTGTTTTGCGCGCGTGCAGGTAACAACTCCCACGACCGACAGCCTGCCGCTTACGCGCGTCATCTGTCCTCACACGGCAAAGCCGGAGGATATCGCGCCGATCCGTGCTCTTCATAAGGAACTGAACGATATCTGGAACGCCTCCGCGTCGTCGTTCTCGGTAAGCATTGTACGCATACAGGGCGCGGTTAAGCTGGAGGAGTTTAAAAATTATGAACAGTGGGAAAATATGCGCTATGCATATGTAAACGATTCGCTGAAAAAACACGGTATTCACATCTTTGGATAAAGCTTGGTAATATATGAGAAATAATAAAGAAACTAATGATTTGACTATTAAAAAAACCACGGCGTTGGTTTTCGACAGATTTTACGGTAAAAACGTAAACGCTGCCGTAGTAATGGCAGGGCGTATCCTGATCGCGGCTGCTCTTTCGTTTTTCTGTATGGGGTATGTGTTCAAGAGCTTCGATCTGCCCGAAACGGGCGTTCCGTTTGCCGCTGTTTCGATGGCGGCGGCGGTCGTGTTTTCGCTGCTTTTCTCGTTCGTTAGAAGAGGAGCAGCGATACCCGTTATGGTGATCACCGGCGTTTTTTTGATATTACTGAAGTTCAACGAGTTTTGGGAAAAATTTTCGTATTTTATTGATGCGCTGATCTTGCAATTAAACGGGCGGCTGTTCGATGTGACCGGCTATACGCTGCACCCGCTTGAAAAGATAGTGCGATTTGGGCGATACACAAGCGAATACGTTGACGGAGTAATCTTCGGCGGCGTCATCTTGTGTATTCTTTTTGCGCTTATAACCTCGGCGGGACTTATCGGAAAACCAAATATTATCCCGTCGCTTGCATTGTTCCTTGTTTTGTGGGCGCCTGTTTTGGCGGCGGAAAGGCTGCAGTTCGATTGGCGGATAATTCCGGCGGTCGCGCTGTACGCAGGTGCTGCCGCGATAGGCTCATACTATCGTGACGGCCTGGCTATACGTCATATTTATGTAGCCGGCGGATATCGCCGAAAGGTGACGATGGATCACCGGCGCTTTAATGTGGCGGTGAAGTCGCAAAGCTTTATTCAGCGCGGCACCTCGCGCGGGCTGTACTATTCAAAATATTCCTCCTCTCTGATCAGTGCTGCGGCGATGTTTGCGGCGTTGGGGATATTATTCAGCACGATATTTGCAAACAGCACCGGAATAGATTATATGCCTCTGTTTGAAAAGCTGCAAAGCCTGAATATAGACATAGGCAAAAAAACACCGTTTAAAAGCGGCGCGGAGGCGAGCTATTTTGCAAGTCCGATGGGCTCGGTGTTCCATTCAAACCAACGCTTGCGGCTTACTGCGCCAACAAACGACACAACGGATATTCTGCGTGTTTCAAAGCCGATAACCGATGAGCCGCTTTTTTTGCGCGGCGATATCGGTATGTACTTTGACGGAGTGTCGTGGTCGTCGCCTGTTACGGAGGAGCCGCGCAAATGGCGCGAGAATGGGTTTGACAAGAACTGGCTGCCGATCGAAATGGCAGTGTTTTCTAAACTTCAGTCTGAGAATGCTTTTTATTTGCCGGTCGAGATAATGGATATCAATGTTGAATATTTGTGCGANNTTCGCCATCAATATAGTTTGTTATTTGTGCGATACCGACGTTGTTTTTACACCCGCTTACGATAATGGATTCCGGCATTTTGCCGACAGTTCGGTTGACGTTTTCGGAGATTTCTCCGTGCGCAGAAAAAATCAGTCGGCAACGGGAGAGATACTTAAATACACGGCGATCGTGCCGTGGTACACCGCGCCGGAAACCAACATTGCCATAAGCTATTTTCGTATAGCCTGTGAATCCGTCGAAAAAATAAACAATTATATTTATGGCGAAACAACAAACTATATTGATGGCGAAATAATAAACTATAATGATTATGTCGAGGGTATTCTTGAGGCGAAAAACAAGGAGTTGGGACGCGAAATCAAGCAATCCGATATCTATAACGAATACCTGAATTACATTAACGAGCAATATTTGGATATCCCCAAAAAACTAAAGCCGCAGCTTGAGGAATACATCACAAGAACCGGACTTGATAAAGAACGTGAGCTGATAATGAGCAGATATTCAATTATGTTTGGGGATTATAAAAAAGCTCAAACCCGAAATCTCATCGACCGCTTTCTTAGTGCAAAGGCGGTATCGGATCATCTGAAGAGCAATTTCTCCTATTCGCTCAACGCGAAAATAGACAGCCGAAACCCCGTTATGAGCTTTTTAAACAATTCTCAAAGTGGGCATTGCGCTCTTTTTGCAAGCTCAATGGTTCTTATTCTCCGCGATTGGGGAATACCCGCGCGGTATTGTACGGGATTTGTTGCGACGGCTGATAAAGCCACGCAGACCTTGCAATCAAAGGATCTCCACGCGTGGTGCGAGGTATATCTGGACGAGCTGGGCTGGGTGGCGTTTGATCCGACCGCTCCGGTTGACGGTCAAGGCGGCACAGGAGGTAACTCTTCCGATACAAGCGGCGGCGAGATCAACGTATCAAGCGATGCTTCAAGCACTGTTTTAAGTCAACCCGAAAGCTCGGAGCAAAGCGACACGAGCATCGACGAGAGTTCGGCGAGCAGCACTCCGCTAAGCTCCGATACTCACGAACCGTCCTCCGACAGCTCTTCGCCGCAAGGCTATGGCGGCAGCTCTTCATCGTCAACGGGAACGGGGGAACACGTTTCGTTTATTAATGTGCTGCCGTATATAATCGTGATATTGTCTGTCGGAGCGGGCGTTACGGTCGTTGTGCTTGCGGTCAGGTGGTATAACAGGCTTAAAAAGCGCGCTTATAAGAGAATACAGGTGTTCCACCGCGCTGAAAATTCCGATTATGTCTACGCAAAAATGCTTGCGGTGCTGCGGATCGGCAAGCTCAGTCCGCAAAACGGCGAACAGCCGCACGAGTTCTTCGACAGAGCCGAGGAAACGCTTGAGTGTTCGATAAGCGAAAACTACAAGCTGTTCGAGCGACTGGCTTTCGGGAACGCAGAGCTTGACACCTCCGAACGCGCTTTGCTGGGACGTGCTTTCGAGAAGATATTCAAGGCGGTTGAAAACAGGTTTGGGCTTGTCGGAAAAGTACGCCTGCGTCTGCTCGTGTTAAGCAAACGGGTTTAAACCGTAAAAATACACAAAAATCCAAAAAACCCTTGATTTTTGTAAAAAAATATGATATAATTAAATAAACGCTGAGTTAATTGTTTTCTCCCCGTCATAGACGGGGAGAAAACAAAGTGAAACAGCTTTTCTGAAAAGTATCAAAAATTGTTTTGGAGAGGGACCTGCTATGGCAATGAGATTGATCACACGTTCGGATTTTGACGGATTGGCTTGCGGCGCGCTTTTGCTTTGCGCGGGTGTTGTCGATTCCTGGACTTTTGCGCACCCGAAGGATCTTCAAGACGGGCTTGTTCCCGTGACGGAAAATGACTGCCTTGCGAACGTTCCGTTCGTTGAGGGCTGCGGGTTGTGGTTCGACCATCACTCAAGCGAGGAGGAGCGCAACCGTTATAAAGGAAAATACAAGGGAGAAAGCCGTATTACGCCAAGCTGTGCTCGTATTATCTACGAATATTACGGCGGCAAGGAGCGTTTCCCCAATTTTGACGACCTTATGGAAGCAGTCGACAAGGTGGACAGCGGCAACCTTACCCGCGACGAGATACTGAACCCACAGGGCTGGATTTTGGTGGGCTTCCTTATGGATCCGCGTACCGGCTTGGGACGTTTCCGCGAATTTACGATAAGCAATTATCAGTTGATGGAGCGGCTGCTTAAATGCTGCTCGTATATGAGCACCGAGGAGATACTCGCTATGGCGTAATACGGCTTTCTCCCNNCTCGCTATGCCCGATATTCAGGAGCGTATCAAGCTCTATAACGAGCAGACAGAGTTGTTTAAGGCTATGGTACACGAACACACCCGCGTTGAGGGCGATCTTATCATCACCGATCTGCGCGGCGTAAGCCCGATCTATACGGGCAACCGTTTCCTCATCTACTCGCTGTATCCCGAGCAGAACATAAGCTGCTGGATCGTCGACGGCAAGGGCGGAAAGGGCTGCTCCTGCGCGGTGGGCTATTCGATACTTAACCGCACGAGCCACGTAAACGTCGGCTCTACGATGTTGAAATACGGCGGCGGCGGACATATGGCGGTCGGAACGTGCCAGTTTAGTGACGAGGATGCGCCGACCAAGGTTCCCGAGCTGATTAACGAGCTTGTGAACTACGATAAGCTGCATAATATCTGATAAGAGGTGCTGCTATGTTTCCGCAGATTTCAATAAAACGCCTCACAAGCTCCGTGACGTTACCCGTACACGAACCGATATCGTTCGACTTTGATGAAATTTTTAAAGCAAAGGCGGAGTTTATGGCGGAGTTGGAGCGTTCTAAGCTCGAAAATGCGGAGAGCGTTTGGGAAATTATCCTGAAAACTCCGCGTGCTCAGAAAGCAATTTCCGAAGAACTTCGGGCAGAGGAAACATTTGAGTATCCGTACAGCTGTTTCGGAGGATATGCTGTTGTTGACGAGATATCGGAGCTAAGGCGAAAAAAGAACAGACGATAATTAAAGCGCGGTTGGCGAGAGCCAAGCCGCGCTTCTTTATTTGATAGCTGTGACCGTCAAATTCCCGCTGTCAATGCAAAACGATATCTGCTGCTTCCCGAACGCCATCGTGTAAACGCGGTCGGCATCGCTTTGGTACTGCGGGCGCGGGTCTTGAGAAAGCAGCTCAATAAGTCCGCGTCGCTTTTCTTCGGGCACGAGCGCGAGAAGCTCTTCGGGGAACTCCACCGAAAGCGTTCCGCCGNNAAGAGCGCCCAGCCGTTGGACGCGTTCGGAACGCTGTCTGCATAGGGTAGATACGGCTTGATATCGAATATCGGAGTACCGTTCATCAAGTCCGCCCCCGAAACAGTAATAACGCCGCGTTCTATTCGTTCGAGCTTGACGACCGACAGTCCCAAAGGGTTCGGACGAAACGGCGAACGCGTGGCGAACACTCCCATACGGGCGTTCCCGCCTAGCCGCGGAGGACGGACGGTAGGGGAAAAGCCTCCGCTCACCTCGGAAAAGCCCCAGATAAGCCATATGTGCGAAAAATCCTCCAGACCTCGAAGAGCGTTCTCGTCGGAGTACTTATCGGCGAAAACTATTCGCGAGGGCAGCCCGACAAGTCCGCTTTGGCGCGGAATACCGAATTTCTCCGTGTAGTCGTTCTCGATGAACGCAACAGGTTCTATTTCCATCACATATCCTCCAGAATTTTCCGAATGTTTTCCATAACCTCGTCCACCTCGAATTTGAACTCCCGCGCGGATACGCGAAATGCTCCCTGACCCATAATTATTATCTGCTCCGTGCCGTCGGAGGTGGCTACACGGACGCGATTGTTTGCGGCGAGCTTGTGCGCGGCGCGTTCGATGAAGTTGTCGGCGGTTTCGGCGTGCTTTGTGTAGACGACTGTCAAATCTCCGTACTTTTCGATCTCGCGGTCGCTTTTCACCTTATACGCGTCAAAGACAAGGATCAAGTTACAACGTTTGAAGCCTTGATAGTTGCACATCATATTTATCAGACGCGCCCGCGCCGCGTCAAGATCGTCGCGCGCCAATTCGGCAAGCTCATCCCACGAGAAAATGATGTTGTAGCCGTCCACCAACAGATATTCCGCGCCGCCGATCGTG
>DILZ01000141.1:227-13372 GCA_002425305.1 Ruminococcaceae bacterium UBA5579 | reverse complement strand
TAAAATTTGCAAACCGCTCACTTCGTTCGCTAGCCGAGCGACATTTGCCTACGCTCCACTTCGTTCTGCTGCGGCAAACGTCACTCGCTTTTGCAAATTTATGCGCCGCCACAGCGCTGCCTTGTTTTAAAGAGTTTATTTGTCACCATAACGTTGATTTAGGGTATATTGCGGTGTCTCCATAAGAAAACAGAGAACCGCCGCACCGTAATTCAACATTTGGTATTGTTTCCAAAACCGGAAAGTATATCCCAAGCGCGGCGGTTTGGTAAATTTTGTCGAAAACGGAGCATTTACGCAAAAACGCCTTTATAAATCGAAATCCCCCGAGGTTCGGGGGATTTTATTTATGTTTAAGCGTTTCCGCAAACAAAACCACAAGTTTTTCTGCCTGTTCCTTGTGGTAGGGCGAAAGGGCGGCGAGTACTGTGTTGATGTGTTCGTTTTCGGAGAACTGCTCTGTGCCGTTGACGATATAGTCCGTGGTAACGTCAAGCGCGGCAGCAATTCGGCGTAGCGTAGCCACTGTCATAGACTTTCGTCCTCTTTCTATGTCCGCCAGAAATTGAACCGAAATATCCGCAAGCTCCGAGAGCTTTTCCCTTGTATATCCCCTGCATTTTCTCTTGTCCTCAATTCTTTTTCCCACGTCAAGGTTGTCGATGTTCATAAAATCCCTCCTTTAGAAATAGTATAACCAATTCGGTAGAAATAAAAAATCATCAATAGATATTGACAAACCATAACTATTGTGATATAATATGCTTAAGGCTTATTACAGTCTTTACATTTTAACATATTTTAGGAGGAAATAATGTGATGGGAAAGAGAAAATTATTATGCGCGGCTTTGGCGGCAATGCTTGTGTGCGGCTCTGTGTCGACGGTTTCGTTTGCGGAAACGGCTGCGACCGAAGAAAGCACGACAGAGCAGACATGGACGGACGAGGACGGCATTACTTGGAAAAACCCGTTTGAGATTCGCGAGGAAGAAAGCAAATACAGTATAACGCTTGAAAACGCTGTCGTGGACGGAAAAGAAAAGGTTGCCGTAAAGCTGTCGGGACTACCGAAAGAAATGTTTACCTATGATTTTGATTTCCGTATGGACGACCCTAATAACAGCAACAGATACTATTATCAAAAATTAAAGGGGTTCTATACAACAATAGATATTGACAATAAATTTCTTTGTTTTCGTTACAATCAAGATATTACAGGCGCAATAACGTGTAACATCGTTAAAGTGTGGGCATATAATCCGGCAAATTATGATATTATTGATTATACACACAATTATCTTATAATTCTTGACGATTTTTATTTGGATTATAATGATCAATTTCCAACTGCTGATGCGCAGATAATTGAGGGAGGAGATGCGCTCTCTCTTGTTGCATATGTAGATGATGACGAATTGGTCGAAGCCTTGACCTTAAAAAATCAAGTCACCGTATTTGTCGGTGCAGACATTAATGGTACATACGCGTCTTATTCAGATAACAATGCGCCTGGTACATATGGCATATTAAACTATATTTATTCCGATGGAACTATCGTTGTTGATCCTTTTGACAGAGCAGAGCCTTGTAAAGAGAATGTAAAGGTAACTAACAATCTCAACACCGCTGACGAAACAAGTAACACGAGCGAGCCTACATCAAGCGATACAAGCAAACCCACCGAAAGCACCGTCACCCCCGGCGGCACCGACCCTGTTTCCGAACCCGACAGCAGCACCAACGAGCAGACCGTACTTGAAGTAACTCTCAAAAACGTAGACAGCGAAAACGGAATTGAGGGCACAAAGCTTGATGAGCTGCTGTTCGGCGAAAGCGGTTGGACTTGGGATCAGGTCGAGAAAATAGTGTTCACCTCGGATAAGCTGTTCTCCGTTCAATACACCGCCGTTGACGGCAGCACTAAAACTCTCGGCGAGGAGGAAGCCGCAAGAACTGCGGCAGGCGGTATCTGGAACACCGAATGGACGCTCGACACCTCGCTGATGTCAAAGAACAAGAGCTTCGTGAAGCTCATCGCCAAGGACGGCACTGCCGACATCAAGGCGACGATATACATCAAAAAGGACGCGGCGAAGCCCTCAACGGACGGCGACCAGGCAAACACCGGTATCGCCCTCGCGATAGCGCCGATCGCTTTGGCGGCAAGCGTTGTTATCGTGGCTTCCAAGAAGAAAAAGTGATTATTACATAAGACAAATCCCCCGAGGCACCTCGGGGGATTTGTTATTTAATGCAAATTACAATTATCGCTTAGCCCTTTTCTTCTTCTCGGCGCGTCTTTGACTTCTGTACGGCGTACCCTTTGCGCCCGCGTTCGGAGCGTCGGGGTTCATAACCTGCTCGCGCTGAGGAGTCTGCACGCGCACGGGCATCGTAAGCACGAGCTTTACGGTATCCTCGCGGATAGCGGCTATCATCTCGTCAAACATATTAAAACCCTCAAAGCGGTATTCCTCAACCGGGTTTCTCTGTGCGTAGCTGCGCAGACCCATACCGTTTTTCAACTCGTCCATAGCGTCGATATGATCCATCCAATAGCGGTCTACGGTTTTCAGCAGGCAGACGCGCTCCAACTCGCGCATATTCTCTTCTCCAAATTCTTCCTCGCGCAGCTTGTAGATAAGCTCGCCGCGCCGCTGAACAAATTCGATAATGTCCTTTTGTTCGATTTCGTTGAGATCTTCGATCGTGTACCTCAGATCGGTGTCCATAAGATAAACATTCATATACTGCGAGCGCAGACCGTCCAAATTCCAGTTTTCCGCAACGGAATCCGAGCAGTAGGTCTTGACATTCGCGTCGATATCCTGTTTCATCATTTGAATAATATTGTCGTGAATGTCCTCGCCGTCCAGCACCTTTCTTCTTTGCGTGTAGATCGTTTCACGCATCTGCGACATAACGTCGTCGAAATCCAGGACGTGCTTTCTGATAGCGAAGTTGTTGCCCTCTATCTTCCGCTGAGCGCTCTCTATCGCCTTTGAGAGGAAGCCGACTTCAAGCGGGATATCCTCCTCGAAGTTCATACGCTCCATAATAAGGCGCACTCTGTCGCCGCCGAACAATCTCATAAGATCGTCCTCAAGCGAGATGTAGAAGCAGCTCTCGCCGGGGTCGCCCTGACGTCCCGCGCGTCCGCGGAGCTGGTTGTCGATACGGCGTGATTCGTGGCGCTCCGTGCCGATTATGAACAGTCCGCCAACCGCGCGGACCGCCGCCGCTTCGGGAGCGATCTGCTCGTCATACTTCTTTATAAGCGACTGATATTTCTCGCGCGCCGCGATTATTTCCTCGTCGTCGGTTTCCGCAAAGCTTCTCGCGTTTTCGATAAGCTCCTCGGAATACTCGAGCTTTTTCATCTCCGCTATCGCGAGGAACTCGGAGTTACCGCCCAGCTTGATATCCGTGCCGCGTCCCGCCATATTCGTGGCGATGGTGACCGCGCCCTTCTTGCCCGCCTGAGCCACTATCTCCGCTTCGCGCTCGTGGTTTTTCGCGTTCAAGACCTCGTGCTTTATGCCGCGCGCCTTCAGCAGCTTTGAAAGCTGCTCGGACTTCTCGATCGTTACCGTGCCGACAAGCACGGGCTGTCCGTTTTTGTGACATTCCTCGACCTGGTCGCACACCGCGCGCAGCTTTCCCCGGACGTTCTTGTATATCTTATCGTGATTGTCTTTTCTGATAACGGGCTTGTTTGTGGGTATCTCGATAACATCAAGCGAGTATATCTGGCGGAACTCGTCCTCCTCGGTCATCGCCGTACCGGTCATTCCCGAAAGCTTCTTGTAAAGACGGAAGAAGTTCTGGAACGTGATGGTCGCGAGCGTTTTGCTCTCGCGGTTTACCTTAACGCCCTCTTTCGCCTCAATCGCCTGGTGAAGTCCCTGATTGTATCGCCGTCCGAACATCAGTCGACCCGTAAACTCATCGACTATGACTATTTCGCTGTCCTTGATAACGTAATCAACGTCGCGCTTCATAACGCCGTTCGCGCGGATGGCTTGATTAATATGGTGCAGCAGCGTCATATTTTCGGGGTCCATAAGGTTTTCGACGTGGAAATACTTCTCCGCCTTCTCAACGCCTGCCGGCAGCAGGTTGCAGGTCTTTTCCTTTTCGTCAACAAGATAGTCGCCCGTGAAATTGTTGTCGTACTCTTCCTTTGTGTCTATCTCAACGATCTTATCCATTTTGAGCGTTTTCGCGAACCTGTCTGCGCGTTCGTACAGGTCGGTGGACTTGTCGCCCTGCCCCGAAATGATAAGCGGCGTTCTCGCCTCGTCTATGAGTATCGAGTCCACCTCGTCGACAACGGCAAAGTTCGGCTCGCGTTGAACGAGATCCTTCTTGTAGATGCACATATTGTCGCGCAGATAGTCGAAGCCCAGCTCGTTGTTGGTAGCGTAGGTGATGTCACACGCGTAAGCGGCGCGGCGCTGGTCGTTGTCAAGATCGTGGGAAATAAGCCCGACAGTAAGCCCCAAAAAGCGGTGGACCTTGCTCATCCACTCGCTGTCGCGCTTTGCGAGGTAGTCGTTGCACGTTACGATATGAACGCCCTTGCCCGTAAGCGCGTTAAGATACGCCGGCAGCGTCGCCACGAACGTCTTGCCCTCGCCCGTTTTCATCTCGGCGATACGTCCCTGGTGCAGCACTATGCCGCCGATTATCTGAACGGGATAGTGCTTTATCCCGATAACGCGCGAGCTTGCCTCGCGGCACACTGCAAACGCGTCCGGCAGAATATCATCAAGCGTTTCGCCGCCCGCCAGACGGCTTTTCAGCACCTGCGTCTGATTTTTCAGCTCCTTATCGCTCATCTCCCGATATTTGGGTTCAAGGTCAAGCACAGCCTGCTTTATCGGCTCTATTCGCTTCAGCTCTCGTGATGAATATGTTCCGAAAATGGATTTTATAAGTCCCATAGTGTAAACCTTTCTTTTGCAAATTACAAATATACATATACATTATACAACTTATTCGTCTGTTTGTCAACACATATAGCGCAGAAATTCCCTCCGTTTCGTCCGAGCTGAAACGGAGACAAGGTTTACACGATTTGTTGTTAGCAATTTTGCACAAAACATTTAAATGTTTTTACCAAAAAATAAAAACTTTGCACTAATTATATTGAAAAAATAACGAGAAGATGTTATAATGAAAATGGTTTATAGTATAAGTTTTGTTGGAATTAACTGCCGGCATTTGAATTATCAGCGCGCCGGCTGACGATTTTTGAAATATTGCGAGAAATCAATGAAACACTTTATGAAACAGGGTGATGATATGAGCGAGAATTTGATCGAAGAATTGGAGCGGACCCGACAGGAAATAAAAAGGCTGTCCGCCGCATTGAAGGCTGAAGAGATTAAAACAGCCATATCTACGGAATATACGGTCTTCGGTCTATGGGAGTATGATATAGCCTCCGACACCTTATATCCCCGCAAAAAGCTTGCCGGGATATACGGGGACAGTCTTGCGCCTATAGTTCATTTCCACGACGCAATAGTAAGCCGAGGAACAGTAAAAACGGACGATCTGCCCGCGTTCGGGCATTTCTGTGATGATATGCACGCCGGAGTAAAGGAAACGAATTGCGAGATACGCGTTATCAATGATAACGGCAAGATGGTGTGGATACGGTTTGAGGGCAAGACTGTTTTCGATGATAACGGGAACCCCGTAAAGGTCATCGGACGCACATTGGACATTACTCGCGAAAAGAGTATCGGCAGCGCTGCTGATATAAGAAGGGATAAGCTGACCGACACCTATTCGCCCGATCTGTTTCACGACCTTGTTGACGAAAAGCGCAGCGGAAAGAACCGCTATAACAGCGCGGCGTTTATGTGTGTGAGAATAGACCGTTTTCATGACATCGTGTCGCAGCAGGGAACTGAATACGGCGATTATGTCCAAAAGACTGTCGCGGAGATACTGACAAAGTTATGCGGTTCCGAACGCGAAACTTTGATAACACGCTTGCGTGACGGCGAGTTTTTGCTGTATATCGAGTTTACCGGGACAAGTGCGCTTGACGATACCGCAAGGCGCATTGTAAGCACGATCCGCGATTATATCTATGACGGCGAACCCATAACGGCAAGCGTCGGCATTTCGATAATCAGATCGGGAAGAAAAATTGAAAGCATTTACGAAGAAGCCGCAGCGGCGCTCGCCGAGGCGGAGAAAAGCGGCGGATCGTGCTATATGCACTATTCGCTCGCTATGTCGAATGTTTTTTACGACAGCACCGCAGACGTCAACACCGATATGGACGTAATGAGCATTTCAAGAGGCGCCGCAAAGCTGTACAATCTTATCATAAGAGCGTTTTGCAGCCCGAAGGAACGGGTCGCTTTGATAAAGGAAGCATTCAAGACAGCCGGACAGTGCCTGGGTGCCGCAAGCATAATCATATTCTATAAGGAAAACGAGTGCTTTACCCGTTCGATCATATACGATTCACGCGGACAGATCGGCGACGATACGCCCGGACTTGAGATCAGCTGCTCCGAGGAGGGGCTTGCGGCAGCATTCGGCAAGCAAAACTCCATACGAGTACATAGCAACAACGAGCATAATAAAGGACTGCGTCTTACAAACGGCGCAGTCTGTGCGGAGTGCCGCGCGATACGCTTTAACGATAGGATAACGGAAATGTTCGCCGTAGTGTTCGACAGTCGGTTCGAGCTGAGCGAACAGAATATTCATATGATAAATATCCTCGAAAACGCGCTGTCCAATATGTCGGGCGTATATAAAGAGCGCATAAACGAGCAGATCCGCAGACGTCTGCGCACCGCCGCAATAAGCGATCACCGTATGGAGGGCTTTTCTATAATCCCCGGGGAGTTCATCATAGACGACGTGGGCGACAACGCTGCCGAGCATTACGATCTGCATAAGGGCGAGTTATGCTATAAAAAGCTGTACGGACGGGATAAGCCGTGCGACAACTGCCCCGCGCTTCAGCTGGACAGCCAGGGCACGATGTTCGCCGCGACTGCGTATTATAATGAAAAAGAAAGCAGATGGCTGGATATTTCCGCCTCCGTTGACGAGAACATATACGGAGAAAAGCGGTATGTTATCAGCTATACCGATATCACCGAATGTTTGGGCAAAATACAGATGACGGATCAGCTTACGGGGCTTATGACATTTAACGTGTTCGCGGCGGAGGCACTTCGCCTGACAACCTCGCAAGACAGCGACAGCGGATTGTTCGCGGCGGTGATGAACATCTCCGGCTTTGCGGGGATAAACGAGGAAAAGGGCTATGAAACGGGAAATGCTATTCTTGTGACTCTGGCGAACATACTTCAAAAGTGCATAGGCGACGAGGAGCTTCTGTGCCGTTCGGATAACGCGAGGTTCGTGGCGCTTCTGAAATGCGAAAGCCGCAGCGCCTTTGAGGGCAGAATGAACCGCTTGATGAACAGCATACAAAATCAGGTCTACGAAAAGTTCCAAACGCACATCGTTCTGCTGATGGGCGCGTGTGACCTGAGCGACGAGCACATCAGCGTTATGGGCGCCGTTGACCGTGCGATAACCGCGCAGAAAACCGTATACGATATGCCTCATTACACCGGAAATATGCTGGCGTTCTATGACGGAGTTATGCGGGAAAGCATTAAAGAGCGCCGATATATCGAGGAGAATATGATAGACGCACTGAAAAACGACGAATTCCGTGTTTTCTATCAGGCAAAGGTGAACATTGAAACCGGCAAGGTTGTCGGGGCTGAGGCTCTTGTGCGCTGGATACGGCCAAACGGCGAGATAATATCCCCGGGCAAGTTTGTGCCTATCTTCGAGGAAAACGGCTTTATCACGGAAATGGATTTTTCGATATACCGCCACGCCGTTGCCGATATAGCAAAATGGCTGCGCAAGGGCATTGAAGTTCCGCTGATATCAATGAACGTATCGCGACGTCATCTTACGGACGAAAAATTCTGTGAAAAGTTTAACGCCCTGGTGGACGGCATAGGAGTTCCTCACGAGTATATAGAGCTTGAGATCACCGAAAGTCTCCTTACGGAAAATCTTAACAAGCTGGTCGAAATTGCCGAGTGGTTCAAGGAGCGCAATTACCGTATTTCGATCGACGACTTCGGTTCGGGTTACAGTTCACTCAACCTTATCACTATGCTGCCGTTCGACACGCTGAAGATCGACGGCGGGTTCTTCCTGCGCAACGATCTCACCGACAAGAACAAGAAGGTCATTACCTCCGTGGTTTCGCTTGCGAAGAGCCTCAATCTCGAAACGGTATCAGAGGGCGTCGAAACTCAAGGACAGGTGGACTTTTTGAAGGATCTTGGCTGTGATATGATACAGGGCTTTTTCTACTACAAGCCAATGCCCGGCGCGGATTTCGAACAAGTGATCGCAGCGCAGAACAAAAAGCAATAAACGGAGATCTCCTCCCATAAGCGGAGGAGATCTCGTGGTTAGGGGGCGTGAAATGAGCGTTGACGAGCTGTTCAGATTCATCAAAAACACCGACAAAACGCTTGGCGGTTACGCCGTTGCGGAGTATCTCAAAAAGAACGACCCCGATGTGACCGATATTGAAATTCCAACCGAGTACAACGGCTTGCCCGTAACGATGATTCTAAGCGGTTGCTTTTCATCGGCACAAAGTATAACTCGTGTAAGTGTTCCCGGAAGTGTTCTCGTTATCGCAAGCTTGGCATTTTACAACTGCGTATCACTTGAGGAAGCGGAGCTTTCCGAGGGCTTAACGGTATTGGGCAGCAGCGTGTTCGAGCTGTCAGGGCTGAAAAGCGTAAAGCTTCCGAAAAGCCTGAAAAGGCTCGGAAGTTGTGCGTTTCAATTTTGCCGGAATTTGGAGCGCGTGGAGTTTGGAAACGAGCCGTCCGAATTTGGGGCAAGAGTTTTCCATAGCTGCGATAAGCTGCCGCCCGAGATTTCGGTAATGAGCCTGACACGCTCGACCAACATCACAAGTCCGGTTCGCAAGGCGGATTTTCGGGAAATGATGGACAAATTTATCGGCGCGGACTGCGATTATTTCCGCCCCGACATTTTTGAGCTTCTTGCGAAAAACAAGTGCCTTCGAAACTGCAACGTAAGGTTTTTGTTTGAGAAGATGATAAATGAGGATATGGCAGAGCTTCTCCCCCTCGCCGAAAAATACGGAATGTTATCCAACCGGGAGCTTGCCGACATTCTGATAAGCTATGGCATTGATCGCAAAAACACCGAGATCACGGCATATCTTCTTGATCTTAAAAACCGTAAATTCGGCTTTGACCACGAAAGCGAGCTTAATTTATGATAAAGAAAATGTTCGATTTTGAGAAGCTCGACGACGGCTGGGAGCTTGTCAAATACAATTACAACGATGATCCGCGCATTACAAGATTGGAGATACCGCCGAAATACAAGTTCAACAAGGTGAAGAGTATCGCGCCGAAGGCGTTTCACTCCGCGAGCTTTCTGAAGTCGGTCGTCGTGCCCGATTCCGTCACGAATATCGGAGCGGCGGCGTTTGAGTACTGCGAACGGCTTGAGGAAATAGTTCTGCCGCGTTCTCTCAAAATAATAGACTACAACACATTTAAGCTGTGCGGCTCTCTGCGGAGGATAGAATTTCCCGCAAAGATTGCTGTAATTCGTTCTTTTGCGTTCTTACTGTGCGCATCGCTGGAGGAAGCAGTTCTTCCCGAAATGCTGTGCGTTATATACAACGGAGCGTTTGAGGACTGCGCAAGTCTGCGCGAGGTGCGGTTTCCCGATTCCGAGGTGACGATTTTAGGCAAGGCTTTCAAGAACTGCCCTTCGCTCTCTGCGGAAACGGCGATGTACTCTCTTATTGGCGCGAACGACCTAAACAAGCCGTTCGCGGGCGGCGCGGAGTTCGAGTGGGATATCGCTTTGCGCGAAGACGTTTTTCCGCTTGCGATAGAGCATAACAGCTTTGAGAACATCGGCAAAACAGAGCTTTTTAAACAGCTTATCGACCGCGATCTTATCGACTATATGCCGCTTGTTGAGGGTATGCTGAACGATTCCGCTTTGGAGGAGCTTATCGGCTATTCCGCAGCGCAAAACAAAACCGAATTTACCGCGCGTTTGCTGAACCGCAAAAACGGCGGAAATTCGGCTGTTGCGGATATTATTGACGGGAGGTTCAGTCTGTGATCTCGCGTTTTCTGTAAACCGCGATCGAAATAGCCAAAGAAATCGCGTACAGTACGACTACGGCGGCGACCCATATTAAAGGGAAATAGTTTGTTTTGATATGTTCTTCATACTTGTAGGCAAAATACTTGTCGGCAAATTTAAAAAACACCGCCCCCAAACCGAATGCAAATACAAAATAGAAAATCCGTCCCTTTTCCGTACCGAACTTAAAGCAAAACGGCAAACTGACCGAGGGTATTACCAATGAGATAGTAAACATTCCGCCAAGCGAGAACGCCGCCTCGGAGAGCGTGGTATCGCCTATGGTATTCGCCCATACAACCAAAGCCAAAAATACTATAAGTGCCGTAAGCACTTGATAAATAAACCCGAAAAGGTACTTTGACAACACGATCTGCGCCGGGCTGTACGGAAGTGCCCCGCTGTATTTAATCCACTTGAATTTCTCGTCAAAGCTCAGCAAGCTCATCGCGAGCACACCCGACATTAACACGGGGTACATCATAAACAAAAAGCTTTCATCGGTGCTGTCGCTCAAAGCAAACGACATTGCAATAAAAATTGCGTATACAATGAAAAACATTTTGCAGCTCTTCATCGTTACATAAAAATCCTTTAAAAGCAATCCTTTCATACGCTCCCCTCCTTTGCCGTCTGTACAAAAAGCTCCTCTATCGTGATCGGGCTTAGCTCCGTGCCGCGCGGCACGGAACTTCTTTTTACGATAGCCTCCGCACCGTAAGGCGTGATTTTTTTGTGCTTTATCGCGGTCTAGTCAAGCTCCGCTAACCTCTGCTCGGTGCAATGAATTACACCGTATTCCGCGAGCAGCGCGTCCTTCTCCTCAAACAGAATCAGCTTTCCCTTATGGAGGAACGCAATGTAGTCGCATATCTTTTCGAGATCGCTTACGATATGCGAGGACATCAGCACGGAGTGCTCCTCGTCGCGCGTAAATTCGTTCAAGATGTCCAGCACCTCGTCGCGCACTATCGGGTCAAGACCGCTTGTCGCTTCGTCAAGCAGCAGCTTCGCGTTATGCGACATAGCAACGGCAATCCCTACTTTCATTCTGTTACCGCGAGAGAGCTTCCCGAACGGCTTGTCAAGCGGCACGTCAAGCCTTTTCAAAAGCGCGTCGTAATCCTTGTCGCTCCAATTTTTGAACGTGCCGCGCATAATTTTCCCGACCTGCCGCACGTTCAGACAGTCGGGGATACCCACATCGTCGAAAACCGTTCCCACGTCCTCTTTTATAAGCCTTATCTCCCCCGAATTGTCGCGTCCGAGTATCTTCACCGAGCCGTCGTCGCGCTTTATCATATCGAGAATGAGCTTGATGGTCGTGGATTTGCCCGCGCCGTTTTCGCCGATAAGTCCGAGGATACAGCCGCCGGGCAGCGTGAGGTTCAGCCCGTCGAGCTTAAAGCCGTTGTATTTCTTTGTAAGATTTGTGATCTCAAGAGCGTTTACAGTCATTTTTCTGCCTCCAATGCGAATTTTATTATTTCGAGAAGCTCATCGCCGCTCATCTCGCAAGCAGCGGCAAGCTCTATCACAGCGTCGATATGCTCCTCTATTTTCTTCAGGTTCGTTTCGCGGATAAGCTCGAGATTTTTCGGCGCGACATAACAGCCCTTCGCCTGTATCGTGTAGATGAAGCCCTCCTTTTCAAGCTCCTCATACGCGCGCTTTGTGGTGATAAAGCTGATCTTGAGGTCCTTTGCCAGACCTCTTATCGAGGGGAGCATTTCGTTTTCGGCTAGCTCCCCGCTTATTATCTGCTGTTTTATCTGCGAATATATCTGGTCGTAGATAGGGGTATTGCTTTTTACATCAATGAATATATTCATAGTTTCTCCGTTCGTTGACTGTATATAAACTGTATATGTTATATTATACACAGTTTATACGGTTTTGTCAAGCGTTTTTTCAAAAAATTTTAAGAATTTTGGAAAATGGCTTTGCAATGAGTTTTTCACGCTTTTAACCGAGTTTTCAACAAAACAAAGGGCTGTCCCGTGCAAAATCGGAGAATTTATGCCGAAATTGTTGAAAACTCTAAACTTTCAAGCGGTTTTAAACGTGTTTTCAACAGGTTTTACAGTTGAAACTGTGGAATATTTCAGCGCATTTAAATCCGGGAAAAAACATAAAAACGGAGCGTATTTATCAAAGGAAAAGCCCGCAAGCTGCGCCGTTTGACATATCCCACAAAAACAACGCCGCAAAATCTACATAACCAATAAAGCGTTTTTTGTTGCAAAAACTCCGAAACTGTGGTATAATTGAAACATATACGGAAACGCCGGTCGACAAACCGCTATGCCGCATAACGGAAAGTGCGGCGCTCCCCCGAAAATGTGAACGGAATTTCCCGATTATCAAAAAAATACGGAGGATAAGACTATGAAAAAACTGATGGCAGTCTTTACGCTGTTGTTTGTTTCGGCAGCCGCCTTTTTGGTAGCGGCGTTTTCGGCAAGCGCGGCGGAAGAAGAACTTAAAGATGTTGGTTCAAACGGTTTGAAGATTTCGGCAAGTGCTGTCGAGGGTCCGGACTACGACTATGCCGGCGGCGTACTTACCATTAAGAGCACTAAAGAGGTGACTATCTCCGGAACTACCAGCTCGGACCAGGTAGTGGTAGACAGCGAGAATGGCGCAAATATCACCTTAAGCAATCTTTCGATCCAGCATCCATCGGCGTTTAGACCGGATGCTGCATTTGAGATCAATGAAAACACCGGCGAAACCGTGACGATCACGCTTGTAGGCGATAATACGCTGAAATCGAACAACGCAGGCATACAGAAAAACGGCGATTACTGCAAGCTGGTAATAAAGGAAGCGGAGAATTGACTGTGCGCGGAAAGAACGACAGCGCAGGTATCGGAGGAGCAAATGGTAAAAGCAGCAGCTATATAACGATCGGCGG
>DILZ01000141.1:0-168 GCA_002425305.1 Ruminococcaceae bacterium UBA5579 | reverse complement strand
GCGGTGATGGCAGCTATATAACTATCGAAGATAACGCTTACGTTGATGCTAAATCCAGTTCGGGCGCAGGTATCGGCGGCGGTGATGGCGGCAACGGCAGCGATATAACGATCGGCGGCGGCAATGTCACTGCCGGAAGCAGCAGTGGCGCAGGTATCGGCGGCGGCA
>DILZ01000023.1 GCA_002425305.1 Ruminococcaceae bacterium UBA5579 | reverse complement strand
GGGGAAAACCGCATAAAATAAGTATTTCCTTATAAATCTATGGGCGGGGATATTATGAGAAAAAACAGAGAAATATTCAAACGGGCGCTGGCGCTTGCCGTGCCGATGATGATACAAAACGGCATAACCAACGCCGTCGGCTTGGTGGACAACATAATGGTAGGGAAACTCGGCACTGAGGCGATAACCGCCGTGTCCATTGCAAGTCAGCTTATATTTGTGTTCAACCTCGGGATATTCGGCGGACTTTCCGGTCCGGGGATATATGGAGCGCAATACTACGGGCAGAAAAACACCGAAGGCTTCCGCTCCGCCGTGCGTATCAAGCACCTGATAAGCCTTGCCGTTTTGGTGTTGGGGCTTTGCGTGTTCATATTCGGCGGAGAATGGCTTATCGGGCTGTATCTCAAGGGCGAGAGCGAGGATATCAATCCCGTTCTCACAATGGAGCTTGCCAAAAAATATCTTAACATAATGCTGTGGGGGCTGCCCCCGTTCGTCATTACACAGGTCTATGCAGGCAGTCTGCGCGAAACGGGCGAATCACTGAAGCCGATGATCGCCGGAGTGATAAGCGTCGGTATAGACGTTTTGTTCAATTGGCTGCTGATCTACGGAAATCTGGGATTCTCGAGGCTTGAGGTTCGCGGCGCGGCGATCGCAACGGTTATGGCACGGTTTGCCGAGTGTCTTATCGTAGTGATATCGGCGTTCGCGGCACGGAAAAAGAAGCACGAATTTCTTATCGGTCTATACAAGACACTGCGCGTTCCGAAAGACGTTTCCAAGAAGATACTTATTAAGACGCTTCCCATTTTTCTGAACGAGTTTTTGTGGGCAGGCGGCATCGCGGCGCTTACTCAATGCTACTCCAAACGCGGCTTGGATATTATCGCGGGGCTGAACATCTCCAACACTCTTTGTAATCTGCTGAACGTAGTGTTCATCGCTCTGGGCAACGCGGTCGGGATATTGATAGGGCAGACGCTCGGAGCAAAGCGCTATGACGACGCCAAGCGTGAATCCTTTAAGCTGATGTGGTTTACCGGAGCGGTCTCATTTCTTCTGACAACCATACTTGTTTCCGTTTCGTCGATATTCCCCAACCTTTATAACACCCCCGAAGATGTTCGAGCTTATGCCTCCGGCTTCATTATAATCACAGCGCTGTTCTTCCCTGTACAAGGATTTCTTAACGCCCTGTACTTTACACTGCGCAGCGGCGGAAAAACCCTGGTGACGTTTCTGTTTGACAGCGTGTTCTCGTGGGTAGTTTCCGTGCCCGCCGCCTTCCTGCTTTGCAAGTTTACGGCGCTGCCTATTTTTGCGGTCTACGCCATTATACAAGCCGCAGATCTCATTAAGGTCTGCGTGGGGTATGCGCTCATCCGCAAGGGCGTTTGGATAAGCAATATCGTGTAGCGGTTCGGGGAGTGCGTTTTTTCGCGACCTTCTGCGAGGGTCACTCAAAAACGCAGGGCGGGGGCGTTCGAGATCGACGGCTGTCGCCAATGCGGGTCAATACGCGGACCAATCCCCGAAAGTCGATCTCTCACGCCCCCGCCCGAAAAACANNCCGAAACCTCGGCGGGGCTTGTAGTTTATATGTATGCGTTACGCGTAAACCGCGAACAAAGCACCGGAGCTATACGCATAGTTTGTGGTCTTGTTGGAGTTATAGCCCATAGCGGAAGCAGAGCTTGCAAGCGACTTGACCTGATCTGCCTTGTCGGTGACCTTTTGTAAAAATCCGCCGCCGTTACCGAAAGAATACTTGATGTCCTTATCGGTGAGCTTTGCGAGCATATTCTCGTCCGCAAGCGAAAGCTTGCCGTTCTTGTCAACGTTTATGCCCGCGCGCTGAAGCGAATATTTGTAAGCGTTCGCACTTCCGGTAAGCGTCGTGCCTCTGTTGCGGATAGCCGCATTGCTGCTCTTGGCAGCCTCGTCAATGAAGCTGTTGTATGTATTGATGAAATCCTTGGCAACCTTGGTGTATTCCTCGGAATTGTATGTCTTGTCATCGGTGCCGAGACCCTGCGCATAGGACCTAACGCCATCCGCAAGATCCTTGACCTTTGCGGAAAGCTCCTTCAGCGCACCCGAATTATCGGAATAGTTGCTGTCGGTCTTTGAAGCGGACGAACCCGAAACCACCGCGTTCGCCGAGAACAGACCGTTGCCGCCCGTAAGCTCGTTTATCTGACCCGCCTTCTGGATAACCTTATCCGAAAAGCCTTCCGAACCGAAAACGGATTTGATATTAACAGCCTTTACCTTCGACAGATCGCTGTTTACGGAAAGCTTGTTGTCCGCGCCGACGGTAATTCCCGCGCGCTTGAGAGCACTTGTGTATACCTTACCGGTATTTACCATAAGCACACCCTTTTGAAGAACCTGCTGATTATCGGAATTGCCCACCTTGTCGACCATTGCGTTGTAGCTGTCAACAAATGCCTGCGCCTGCTTTTTGTAAGCGTCAACGTCAACCTCATCGCCGTATTTCATACCGTTTGCGAAAGACTTGATGCTTTCCGCCGCGTTGCCCGCAGAAGCGGAAGCCGTCTTAATGGACTGCGCGGAAGCAACGGAGCTGTCGTCCGAACTGTCATCGGATATACCGAAAATGCTCTTATAAAGATCGCTGAACTGCGAGCGGAAGTTTTCGTCCTTGCCTTTAAGCGCACTGCTCTTCAGCAGCTCCTCAAGCGATTTGGTGGCATTGGTATTTTTAACGCCGTACTTATTGTACTTGTTGCCGGAAAGATACGACGCCTGCAAACTGTCAAGCTGATTTCCGTACTTTGTCTGCGCCTGCGCCATATTAAGCTGTAATCTTGCGCTGTTACCTACTGTCATAACGATCAATCCTTTCTGTCATCATACATTACTTAATGCTATATGTTAGTGGAATCATTCCACACCATAATCCCTGCGGTATTCTTTCATCTTTCCGACGTATTCCGCGCCCGCGACAATTCCGCTTTCGAGCGCCGCAATTATGTCGTTTATCGTCACGATCGAGTAAACGTTTATCCCGAACTCATCGTGAACCTCCTGCACAGCGGACTTGTTTGTTTCAAGCCCCTTTTCCGCGCGGTCGACCGTGATGATCATACCCTCTATCGCGATATCC
>DILZ01000118.1:17719-17868 GCA_002425305.1 Ruminococcaceae bacterium UBA5579 | reverse complement strand
ATTAAATCAGTGTTTCCTTAGTAATCTGTTATTAAAATAGGTTAAAGGCTAATTCGAGTCCAATATCGGCAGCGCTCTTGCAAGCCGCTTTTTTACGCCGCCTTTTGTCATTCCGGTATACGCCGCGATAACGGACGCTTCCAAATGCG
>DILZ01000118.1:17069-17710 GCA_002425305.1 Ruminococcaceae bacterium UBA5579 | reverse complement strand
TATAGGCTCGAGCTTGAAAAATTCCTTTTTCACCTCGGGCTGATCCTCCGAAAGACGCGCAGCATCGCCGTAATCCTTGCAGCACGTCTTGATGCGCGAGCAAAGCGTTCTCATCATAAACATCTCAAACGCCCCCTCGGTTCTCAGTCTGCCGATGGAATTAAAGCCGTCGCGCGCCGCGCCTATCACGGCGTCTATCGCGTCCTCCTCGCTTTCCAGCGTGTAGAACGCCGTGTAGTACATTTCACGGTATATCATCTCATACAGCTTTGAGAACGACTTCGCGTCGCCGTCCGCCGCCCGTGTGCTCAGTTCCTTGTAGTATTCCTTATCCATATGTTTTCTCCTTTGAAATAGTGTGTTAATGTGTTAAGACGTGAAAAAGGCGATCATTTTTCGGTATCGGCGAGCTTTATCCCCAATTCTGCAAGCTGTTCGTCCGATACGACGGACGGCGCTTCGCTCATAAGCTCGGAGGCGTTCTGCACCTTCGGGAACGCTATGACGTCGCGCAGACTGTCACAGCCGCACATCAGCATAGCGAGCCTGTCCAGACCAATTCCCGCGCCGCCGTGCGGAGGAGCGGCATACTTGTAAGCGTCCACAAGGAAGCCGAATTTCGCGGCTATCTCCTCATCGGA
>DILZ01000118.1:16816-17004 GCA_002425305.1 Ruminococcaceae bacterium UBA5579 | reverse complement strand
CAAGGTCGTAGCATTTCGCGCGGACCTTTTCCTTGTCCGTATCAAGCAGCTCGATATGCTCGTCAAGCGGCATAGTGAACGGATGATGCATAGCCACCCACTCGCCGCTCTCATCGTCGTACTCAAAGAACGGGAACTCGGTTATCCACAGGAAGTTCCAGCCGTTCGGTATGACGCCGAGCTGCTTC
>DILZ01000118.1:16600-16758 GCA_002425305.1 Ruminococcaceae bacterium UBA5579 | reverse complement strand
GCTCCGAGAGCGTTCAGGATACCGTCAAGCTCACCCTCTTTAAGGAACTTAGCGAACGAACAGGACGGAGCGTCCTCCACCCAGCGAACGTAAGCCAGACCCTTTGCGCCTATTCCCTTGATATATTCGGTCAGCTTGTCTATTTCCTTTCTCGTCAG
>DILZ01000118.1:14972-16593 GCA_002425305.1 Ruminococcaceae bacterium UBA5579 | reverse complement strand
CGCGAACCGAACCGCCGTTCTCCAGCGCGCTCTTGAACACGACAAAATCCGTGTCCTTTACCATATCGGAAATGTTTTGCAGCTCCATTCCGAAGCGCGTGTCGGGCTTGTCCGATCCGTAGCGGCTCATCGCCTCGTCGTAGGTAAGGCGAGTGAGCGGCGTCGCTATGTCAACGTTGAGTATCTCCTTGTAAAGCCGCTTTATAAAGCCCTCTAAGCACTCTAGGATATCATCGGTGTCTACAAACGACATCTCAAGGTCTATCTGAGTGAACTCCGGCTGTCTGTCGGCGCGCAGATCCTCATCTCGGAAGCACCGCGCAAGTTGAATGTACTTGTCAAAGCCCGATATCATCAGCAGCTGCTTGTACATCTGCGGCGACTGCGGCAGCGCGTAGAACTTGCCGTTGTGTATTCTCGACGGAACAAGATAGTCGCGCGCGCCCTCGGGCGTGGACTTCATCATCATCGGCGTTTCTATTTCCAGAAACCCGTTTTCGTAGAAATATTCGCGGGCAACTCTCGCGATATCGTGGCGCATAATAAGGTTCTTTTGCAGAGGTTCGCGGCGGAGGTCGAGATAACGATACTTTAAACGAAGCTCCTCGTTGGTCTTGCTGTCGGAAACTATCTCAAACGGCGGCGTCTGCGCCTTGGTAAGTATTCTCAGATCGTCCGCGACTATCTCCAGCCCGCCCGTCTTGATATCGGCGTTTACGCTTTCGCGCGCTCTCACCGCCCCTTTAACGACAAGCACGTCCTCGCTCCTGACGGTCTTTGCCTTCTCAAACACGGACTTTTCGGTATTCTCGTCAAACACGAGCTGAACTATCCCCGATCTGTCGCGCAGATCGATAAAGACGATGCCGCCCTTGTCGCGGACTCTCGCCGTCCAGCCGCAGACCGTCGCCTCGTTCATATCCAACGTTACTTCTCCGCAGTAACAGGTCCTTTTAAGCCCCTTCATCGTATCCATTTTGATTACCTCTTTTTTTCATTTATTCTTATGTTTGGACATAATAATTCAGTATACACTATTATTATACCATTATTTTCCGTATTTTTCAAGCCTTGAAGAAAAATTTTTTGATAATACGATTAATATTTTGGGTTGACATTTTTCCCTAAATCTGTTATACTTAATTTAAGGCGGCAGTTCGCCGCGGATCACGACTATGAAAGGACCGTTTAAAATGGGAAAATTTGTAATCAACAAGACGAACACGGGCTTCACCTACAGCCTTAAAGCGGGCAACGGCGAGATCATCGCAATAGGCGGCGAAGTCTACAACACGCTTGCAAGCGTGAAGAACGGCGTTGAAAGCGTAAGGAAAAACGCGCCGATAGCAAATATCGAGGATCAGACCGAAGAGGGCTTCAAGGAAGAAAAGAACCCGAAGTTCGAAATCTACAACGATAAAAAAGGCGAGTTCCGTTTCCGCCTCAAGGCAAAGAACGGTCAGACCATCGCGTGCAGCGAGGGATATAAGAAAAAGGACAGCTGCAAAAACGGTATTGAGAGCGTAAAGAAAAACGCCCCGGAAGCCACGGTCGTTGAGCCGGAAAAAAAGTAAATCTCAAAAAAGCAAGCCCCGCAGACGATGCGGGGCTTGCTGTGGCG
>DILZ01000118.1:14688-14926 GCA_002425305.1 Ruminococcaceae bacterium UBA5579 | reverse complement strand
GGGGAGAAACTTTGGTTTATATGCCATTTTTAATTGCCTGATTTACTCGGGGAGCGCATACTTGCTCTTGTATTCGTTGAACTCGTCCATAAATTCGCTTTTGTCAAGGCGTTTCAGCTCGTTCATATACTCGTGAGTATCGAGACTGTTTTCCTTAATCTGAATAAGGCATACGGCAACGTTGGAGCAATGGTCGGCAACGCGCTCGAAATTCGTATCAAGGAGACTGCCGAGGAGA
>DILZ01000118.1:13621-14658 GCA_002425305.1 Ruminococcaceae bacterium UBA5579 | reverse complement strand
GCTCCGCGCGCAAGCCGTCGATAACGTCCTCAAGCGGCTCTACCTCTTTCGCCTTTGCAACGTCGGCGGTCACGAACGAGGTTATCGCCTTGTCGAGTATCTCCGTCAGCGCGTCGATCATAATATTGACCTCTTCTTCGGCGGCGGCAGAGAACTTTATCTTCTTGTCGTACATCTCCTCGGCAGTCTCCTTGATGTTCACGGCGTGGTCGGATATGCGCTCGAGGTCGCCGATAGTGTGCAGAAGATTTGAAACGACCTGGCTGTCCGCAACGGAAAGGTCCTTAGAGGATACCTGCAAAATATACGAGCCTATCTTGTCTTCGTAAATATCGATGGCGTTTTCGTTGTCGACTATCGTTTGAGCCGTTTCCTTGTCGTACTTCTTGACAATGTCCATTGACATAATAAGCGTCTTTTTCGTGAGCTTCGCCATCTTGAACGCGACCATCTTGCAATGCTCGATAGCGACGGCGGGAGTCTTCAGCAAACGCTTGTCCAGCATCGGGACCTCCGTTTCCTCGTCGCCGGGTCTGTCACGGACAGTAAGACACGCCAGCTTTTCAAGCTGCCTAGTAAACGGCAGGAACATTGCCGTCACAAGCACGTTGAAGCAGGTATGTATCACCGCGATGCCCGTGGAATTGAGCTTTTCCCCCATAAACGGCATATCGATAAGCCCGTTTACGAGATAGAACATTGCCAGGAACACCACCGTGCCTATTACATTAAAGTAAAGGTGGACGATAGCCACGCGCTTTGCGGATTTGTTCGCGCCGACCGATGAGAGAAGCGCCGTAACGCACGAACCGATATTTTGTCCGAGGATTATCGGCAGCGCTATGGAATAGGTTATCATACCCGTTTTGTTGGAGAGCGTCTGCAAAATACCGATAGATACGGACGAGGATTGAAGCACCGCCGTAAGCAGCGCGCCGACAAGCACGCCCAAAGCGGGATTGGAAAACATCACCATAACGTTCGCGAACGCCTCGTTATCCTTTAGGACTTCGGCAGCCGCCGACATCGTGTTCATC
>DILZ01000118.1:11279-13596 GCA_002425305.1 Ruminococcaceae bacterium UBA5579 | reverse complement strand
CTTTTTGTCGGATTTCATAAACATCACAAGCACAATGCCGATAAGAGCCAGCACCGGAGTGAAGTTCGAGGGATTGAACACCGCAGCGATACCGCTTCCGCTTACCGCGCTGAGGCTGAGTATCCATCCGGTAGCGGTAGTACCGATATTCGCGCCCATAATAACGCCGACAGCCTGCGACAGCTTCATTATCCCCGAGTTTACAAAGCCGACCATCATAACGGTGGTAGCCGCCGAGGATTGTATCAGCGCGGTGACGCCCGCACCCAGCGCCACGCCCTTCAACGGGCTTGAAGTTATCTTCTCCAGCCAATGCTCCAATCTGCCGCCCGCCAGCTTTTCAAGAGCGCCCGAAAGCGTGTGCATTCCGAACATAAACACGGCAAGTCCGCCAAGCATTGATAAAATGTCGTGAACAGTCATATAATTGCTCCCATAAATTTTAACGATCTTTCTTTATCGTCCTTTTCCTTCTTTTTTCCGTACAAATCTATTATACAAGATTTTTTTGAAAATGTACAGTAGTTTTTTAAATTTTATTTTTTTATCATCTCACTGTAACAGGATTTAGTGGTTTTTTATAATAATACTCCGGATTTACAATAACAATTGTGCAAACCGCTGATTTTTTCAAACGAGTTTGCCGCGCCGCTATTTTCCGTGATAACATTTTTATTTTTACTTGACAAAAACCGTCAAAAGGGGTATAATATCTAATAGAGACTTGATAATGGATAATTGAGAATTGAAATGCGGCTTTTAAGTCGGCGCGGGACGCCGACAAGGTTGGCGAAATAATGAAAGCGGGCGGACGCTTGAAGTCGGCTCGCCGAATAATCGAACCCGAAAGTCGCTTTACGCTTTGTAAGGCGGCTTTTTCATACCGGCGAACGGCGGAGGTGAATTTAATTGGAAAAAATTTCCGTGAAAGCGGAGATACTCGATGAAAATGCGATAGCCCGTGCGATAACGCGAATATCCTTCGAGATAATAGAACGCAATAAAGGCTCCGACGATCTGTGCCTTATCGGGCTGTATTCGCGCGGAGCGGTGCTTGCAAAGCGCATAGGCGCGAAGATCGCCGAAAACGAGGGCAGAGAGATATTGATAGGACTGCTCGACATCACGCCGTTCAGGGACGACGAGCGCCGCAAAACGGCGGCGGACGGTTCGGAGATCGGCTTTGACATAAGCGGAAAGCGCGTTGTGATAATCGACGACGTGCTGTTCACCGGAAGAACGGTGCGCGCCGCGATCGACGGCTTGATGACGCGCGGCAGACCAAAGCTCATTCAGCTTGCGGCACTTATAGACAGAGGTCATCGGGAGCTTCCCATTCGCGCTGACTATATCGGCAAAAACCTCCCCACCTCAAGCGGAGAAAAGGTATGCGTTATGGTAAAGGAGATAGACGGGTGCGATAAAGTTGTGATAGTTGATAGTTGTTAGTTGCCGGCTAATCAAGGCTCATTCGCACGGTGCGGAGCGATTTATAATAATGCGGAGCGATTTTATAATCAGGAGGGAAAAATGGATCTTTTGCTGAAAAACGGATATGTTGTAGATCCTGTAAACGATTTTGAGGGGACTGCGGATATTCTGATAGACAAGGGGCGGATAGTGAACTGCGCGCCAAATATAAAAGACGCCGCGATAAAGGAGATAGACTGCTCGGGGCTTACCGTTATACCGGGCTTGTGCGATATGCACGTTCACTTAAGAGACCCCGGGCAGACACACAAGGAAGACATACTTACGGGGTGCGATTCNNCCGTGGCGTGTATGCCGAATACCACGCCGCCCGTGGATAATGCCGAAACGGTAAGGTATATCCTCAACAAGGCGCGCAAGGCAAAGGCGAAGGTGTACCCGATAGGCTGTATAACAAAGGGACTGAACGGCGAGGAGCTGTGTAACTTTGAGGAGCTGCGCAGCGCAGGCTGCGTGGCGGTGTCGGACGACGGCAAGCCCGTGCGCAACGCGCGGCTTATGGCACGGGCAATGGTAAAGGCGCATTATGCGGGACTTCGCGTGATATCGCACTGCGAGGACCCCGATATAATAGAGGGCGGCATTATGAACAGCGGCGCCGTATCAAAAGAGTTGGGCGTCAAGGGTATGCACAGAATGAGCGAGGACACGCAGACAGCCCGCGAGATAGTTATAGCGGGCGATCTTGAAATGCCTATCCACATAGCGCACGTTTCCACCGCGACGAGTATGAGATTGGTGCGGCTGGGAGCGAGATACGGGGCAATGGTGACGTCGGAGACCTGTCCGCACTATTTCACGCTGACGGATGAGAAGCTGCGGCTGC
>DILZ01000118.1:6211-11195 GCA_002425305.1 Ruminococcaceae bacterium UBA5579 | reverse complement strand
CGCGCCGCATACTGCGGAGGAAAAATCGGATTTTGAAACCGCTCCCAACGGCGTTATCGGATTGGAAACGTCGCTTGCTGTGACGCTCACCCAACTGTACCACCCCGGAAAGCTGAGTATGCGGCAGATAGTTCGGCTGATGTGCTTGAATCCGCGCAAGATATTGAGCCTTCCGGGCGGCGGTTTCGGAGCGGGCGAACCTGCCGACATCGCGATCTTCGACCCCGACGAGGAATGGGTGGTCGAACCGGAAAGGCTCCATTCCAAATCGAAGAACACCTGCTTTAAGGGAATGAAGCTAAAGGGGCGCGTCAAGATGACGATCCTGGACGGAAATGTGGTTTATGAGGATAAGTGAGGAATCAGATGAAGATAGATGTTAAGCTCGAAAACGGGCTTTTGCCCGATAAATACGCGAAATACAGCGATATTAAGATCGGCGGCGCACCAAGCGTATCCTTTCCCGTTGGTATAGAGAATGTACCTGCGGGTGCGAAAACGCTTGCGCTTACGTTTGTGGATTTCGATTCGATACCCGTTTGCGGGTTTGCGTGGACGCACTGGCTGGCAGCGAACATTCCCGCAGATATCGCGGAAATTCCCGAAAACGCAAGCCAAGACCGCACATTTGGAATGGTTCAAGGCAAAACGAGCTTTTCGGGCGCAGTGAGCTGCCGCTACGGAGGTCCTATGCCGCCCGACAAAACACACAGCTATACGCTGACGCTGTTCGCGCTGGACTGCGCTTTGGAGCTTGCCGAGGGATTTTCTTTGAACGAGCTTAACGAGAAAATGAACGGTCATATTCTTGAAAAAGCGGAGTTGACCCTTCCCTCACGGAGCTGATTTATGGATACACTCACCAAAGCGGAGTTTTCCGCGCTGGATGAATATTCGGCAGGAGTTGTTCCGTGGCAGGTCATCGAAAGGATACCGTTTAAAAGGTTCGCCGAGGACGTTCTGCCGACAGCGCTTATCATATTCGGCGGCACATATATCGCGAAAACCGTTATAGACGGCGAAAGCGTTTGGGCGGTCATCTCGAAGCGTAAAGGGAAATTTCATTACGACTTATATGCCGATACGTTGGAAACGCTGCTTGCGGGACTATAACGGCGCAATCAAATTGATACAAGCAAATCGGCTGCAATTTGCTAAATGACAAGTAAGCGGTCTACGTGTTTATGTATGTGCCCGTTCTTCCAAATGACTGTAAAAAGGAGATACAATGGGAGAAGAAATAACAGCGGCAATTATAATTTTGGGCGTTTTCGCGGCGATTTTTCTTGTGGCGGGCATTATACCGCTGGTGATGTATCTCGGGCTGAAAAACGGCGCGAACGCTGTTGCGGAGGTAACGGAACACGTCCGCGAGGAAACACGCACGGACAGAGGAAGAATCAACACCACTTGGCTGCTGAAAATGAAGTATTCCGTAAACGGCGTAGAGTTCGAGAGAAAATACGGCGTCATCAAGTCAAAGGAGTATATGGACTCTCACCCTGCGGGCACGACGATGAAAATACTTGTCAGCAGACATAATCCCAAAAAATTCATTCTGCCGGAGGACACGAAAAAGCTGCTGATACCGGGAGTTGTTTTTTCGGTAGGCGGCATCGGGTCGTTAATAGGTATGATCAGCATATGGATAAAATAGAGCGTGTTTACTTCACCGCTCAGAATAAGAAAGGACAGAAAAATGGCTTTAGACAGACTTATCGAGAAGATCGAGCAAACACAGAACCCCACGGTGGCGGGACTTGACCCCAAACTGGATTACGTTCCCGAGTACATCAAGAGAAAGTGCTTTGAAAAGTACGGCGAAACGCTTAAAGGCGCGGCAAAGGCGCTTTTGAAGTTCAACAAGGGACTTATCGACGCGCTTTACGATATCGTACCCGCAGTGAAGCCGCAGGCGGCGTATTATGAGATGTACGGCGTTGAGGGCGTGAAAACGCTCTACAAAACGCAGGAGTACGCGCGTTCAAAGGGAATGTACGTTATAACGGACGCCAAGCGCAACGATATCGGCACAACTATGGAAGCCTACGCGACGGCGCACCTTGGCAAGGTGAAGGTGGGAAGCGCGGAGTTTGAGCCGTTTTTGGGCGACGCGCTTACCGTCAACGGCTATCTCGGAAGCGACGGGATAAAGCCGCTTTTGAGCGTCTGCAAGGAGAACGACAAGGGCATTTTCGTGCTTGCGAAGACCTCCAACCCGTCAAGCGGAGAGCTTCAGGACAAGAAGATAGACGGCGCGCCGATCTATGAGCTTATGGGCAATATGTGCGAGGACTGGGGCAAGGAGCTGCCGGGAGTTTACGGCTACAGCGGCGTCGGAATAGTCGCGGGCGCTACATACCCCGAACAGATAAAGCGTCTGCGCGAGATATTGCCGCACACGTTCTTCCTTATTCCCGGCTACGGAGCGCAGGGCGCTTCCGCAAAGGACATCTCGGCGGCGTTCGATAAAAACGGCTTAGGCGGCATAGTAAACAGCTCGCGCGGCATTATGTGCGCGTATCAGAAGCAGAAGTGCGACGAACGCGAGTTCGTCGAGGCGGCGCGGCGTGAGGCTATCCGTATGCGCGATGAGATAATGGGAATCGTAGGGAAGATAACTATTTCAAAGGGATAAGACTATGACGGTAAACGAGGCGAAAGCGGTTCTGGAAAAGAACGCGGACTGCTCCGAAAAGAGCCTGATATACGCTCTGCACGAGCGTGAGCGGTTCTCCGAAAAACGTTTTTGGGAGTTTTACGACTGCATAATAACTCTTGCGAAGGACGCGCTCAATAACGGCAGAGATATCGAAACCGCGCGAAAGATAACGCAGACCTATCAATGGGTGCTTAAAGAAATGATATGGCACTTTGATAAAAAGGACTTGTCAAGACTGAAAAGGTTTCCGAAAAACTACGACGACTATATCGAGCGTCTGGACGACGCGGTTGACGCGTTTTTTCGCGGCGTGTTCGTCGACGAGGAGCTATATGAGCTGCAAAGATAATTACACAGGCAAATTTTAAGGAGCAACCAATATGATTTTTGAGAACAAAAGAAAAGCCGCGCTTATACTCGCAGACGGCACGGTGTTCGAGGGGCGCGGATTCGGCGCGGAGGGCAGCACTATCGGCGAAATAGTGTTCACCACCGCTATGACGGGCTATCAGGAGACGCTCACCGACCCTTCATACTGCGGGCAGATAGTAACGCAGACATTCCCGCTTATCGGCAACTACGGCGTAAACAAGATCGACCCCGAAAGCAACGGAAGCGCGGTTTCGGGCTACATAGTGCGCGAGCATTGCGAAGAGCCAAGCAATTTCCGCTGTGAGGGCGATCTCGATACATACCTTAAAAAGCTGAATATCGTCGGTATTTACGATATAGACACGCGCCGTTTGACAAAGATAATCCGCGAAAGCGGCGTTATGAACGGCGCGATAGTCAGCGGTGATTATAAAAAGGACGAGCTTTTGGAAAAGATACGCGCATATAAAGTCGGCGAGGTAGTTTCAAAGGTGTCGGTCAAGGAAAAGGAGTACTTCCCCACCGATGACCCGAAGTTCAACGTGGTTTTGATGGACTACGGCTACAAATTCAACATTCGCCGCGAGCTTGTGAAGCGCGGCTGCAATGTCACTGTAATGCCTTATAACGCGACCGCAGAGGAGATAAAGGCTCTGAACCCCGATGGCATTATGCTCTCAAACGGACCGGGCGACCCCACGGATAACGAACAGTCGATACAAACGCTGCGTGAGCTTATCCCCGCGAAGATACCGACTTTCGGTATCTGTTTGGGACATCAGCTTCTGGCACTCGCAAACGGCGCGAAAACGGAGAAGCTGAAATACGGACACCGCGGCGGAAATCAGCCGGTCAAGGATATCGCTCACGATAAAACGTTCATCACCTCTCAGAACCACGGCTACGCGGTCATCGGCGAGAGCGTTCCGGGCGAAGTCGGCGCGGTATCTCACATAAACGGCAACGACGGCACTTGCGAGGGCGTTCGCTACACCAACGCGCCCGCGTTCACCGTGCAGTTCCACCCCGAGGCTTGCGGCGGACCGCACGATACGTCGTACCTGTTTGACGAGTTTTTGGAGCTTATGGGAGGGCAGAAGTAATGCCGTTAAGAAGTGATATAAAAAAGGTTTTGGTAATAGGCAGCGGACCTATCGTTATAGGACAGGCAGCCGAGTTTGACTACGCGGGTACGCAGGCTTGCCGCGCGCTCAAACAGGAGGGTCTGGAAGTCGTGCTTATCAACTCCAACCCCGCGACGATAATGACGGACAAGCATATGGCGGACAAGATATACATAGAGCCGCTGACTTTGGACGTAGTAAAGCGCGTTATCGAGATTGAAAAGCCCGACAGCGTTGTGTCGAATCTGGGCGGACAGACCGCGCTGACGCTCTCTATGCAGCTTGCGGAGAGCGGATTTCTGGAGGAGCACGGTGTAAAGCTGCTCGGCTCTAATCCCGAAACGATCCACAAAGCCGAGGACAGACAGGCGTTCAAGGACACTATGGAGTCGATAGGTCAACCGTGTATCCCGTCAAAGGTAGTGGAAGATCTGGAAAGCGCGATGTCTTTCGCGGAAGAAATAGGTTATCCCGTAATAGTGCGCCCCGCGTTCACTTTGGGCGGCACGGGCGGCGGTATCGCGGAAACGCGCGAGGAGCTGCACGAGATCGCTACAAACGGCTTGCGGCTCTCCCCTATCACGCAAATTCTCGTTGAGAAGTGCATTTCGGGTTGGAAAGAAGTTGAGTTCGAGGTAATGCGCGACCGCAAGGGCAATGTTATCACGGTCTGCTCTATGGAAAACTTCGACCCCGTTGGCGTTCACACGGGCGACAGTATCGTAGTCGCGCCTTGCGTAACTCTCGCGGACAAGGAATATCAGATGCTCCGCTCCGCCGCTTTGGATATCATTCAGGCACTGGAGGTCGAGGGCGGCTGCAACTG
>DILZ01000118.1:5277-6014 GCA_002425305.1 Ruminococcaceae bacterium UBA5579 | reverse complement strand
TCCCGAAATGGCCGTTTGACAAGTTCGTTTACGCAAAGAAAACACTCGGCACGCAGATGAAAGCCACGGGCGAGATAATGGCTATCGCGCCTTCGTTCGAGGCAGGAATGATGAAAGCCGTGCGCTCTATCGAGCTGAAAATGGACACGATGACGAAAAAGGAGTTCACGCTGCTTTCGGACGAAGAGGTTCTCAAAAAGCTCGAGGACGTGGACGTAGACCGCTCGTTCTGCGTGTTTGAAGCGTTGAAGCGCGGGATTTCCATTGATACTATCCACGATATCACAAAAATAGACAAGTGGTTCATCTCAAAGCTGAATAATCTCGTGCGGCTCGAAAAGGGACTTGCCGAAGGTGAGCTTACACAGGAAAAGTACGACACGGCGAAGAAGTACTGCTACCTCGACAGCACTATTGAGCGCATTTCGGGGCAGAAGCTCGCCGATAAAGGAATAAAGCGCAGACTTGCCGTTTACAAAATGGTTGACACCTGCGCGGCGGAGTTCTCCGCCGAAACTCCGTACTTCTACAACACGTTTGATGAGGAAAATGAAGCGGCTGAGTTTATCGAAGCGCACCCCACCGACAAGAAAAAGGTCATTGTTTTCGGCAGCGGACCCATCCGCATAGGACAGGGCATCGAGTTCGATTACTGCTCCGTTCACTGCGTGTGGACGTTAAAGGAAGAGGGCTGCGAGGCGATTATCTGCAACAACAACCCCGAGACCGTTTCCACC
>DILZ01000118.1:1849-5226 GCA_002425305.1 Ruminococcaceae bacterium UBA5579 | reverse complement strand
CCAGCCGTACGGCTGCGTTGTGCAGTTCGGCGGACAAACGGCTATCTCGCTTACAAAGCACATCACGGAGTTGGGCGTGCGTATACTCGGCACGCAAGCCGCCGATATCGACGCGGCGGAGGACAGAGAGCTGTTTGACGAGCTTCTGGAGAAGTGCGGCATACCTCGCCCAAAGGGCGAAACGGTGTTCACGACCGAACAGGCTCTCAAAGCCGCAAACGAGCTTGGATATCCCGTGCTGCTGCGCCCGTCCTACGTTCTCGGCGGACAGAATATGATAATAGCGCACGGCGACAGCGACGTTGAGGAGTATATGAAGATAATCACCGCAACGGAGCTTGAAAACCCCGTGCTGATAGACAAGTATATGATGGGCACAGAGGTGGAGGTTGACGCTATCTGCGACGGCGAGGATTTTGTTATCCCGGGCATTATGGAGCACGTCGAGCGCGCGGGAATACACAGCGGCGACAGTATCTCGATATATCCGTGTCAGAACCTCACACATCACATCAAGAATGTGATAGTCGACTACACGGAGAAGCTCGCAAAGGCTCTGCACGTTATCGGATTGGTGAACATACAGTATGTTGTTTACAATCACGAGGTTTACGTTATCGAGGTGAACCCGCGTTCGTCAAGAACCGTGCCGTATATCTCAAAGGTAACGGGCGTGCCTATGGTAGACCTCGCGACAAAGATAATACTCGGCAAGAAGCTCAAGGATATGGGCTACAAGAGCGGACTTTATCCCCAAAGCCCGTATATAGCGGTGAAAGTTCCCGTGTTCAGCTTTGAAAAGCTGCACGATGTGGATAATCAGCTGGGGCCCGAGATGAAGTCAACGGGCGAGTGCTTAGGTATCGCGAGGACGTTCGGCGACGCGCTGTTCAAGGGGCTTACGGCGGCGGGATACAAATTCTGCAACACTCCGAACGAAAAGGACGGAGAAAAGGGCGGCGTGATAATCTCCGTGCGTGACTCCGACAAGAACGAGGTCATAGAGATAGCGAGCCGCTTTGAGGAATTGGGCTTCAAGATATACGCCACGGGCGGCACGGCTTCGGTGCTTAACAGGAATATGATAGCCGCGAACCACGTTTACAGAATACACGAGGAAACAGAACCCAATGTTATCACGCTGTTGGAAAGCGGCGAGATAAGCTACGTCGTTTCCACCTCGGAAACCGGACGCAAGCCGTCGANNATTTACCGTCCTCTTGTAAAGCCGTCTCTTGACAGCGTAAAAATGAGAAGAAAGGCGGTAGAGCGGTCTATCGTATGCCTTACGGCGATCGACACCGCTAACGCGCTGCTCGACTGCCTTGAAGCCGGGCGTTCGATAACGGACGTTGAAATGATCGATATTACAAAGATATGATGAAGATAGGAAAGATACCGGTAAAGCATACCTACAAGCCCGCAAGAATAATAAGCGACGTATTGAGCGCCATCATTGCCGCCGTGATACTAATCGCCACGCTGAACTTTTTCCCGCTTTACAAGAGGACGGTAAATCAGTTGGGCAACGCCGATTTTCAGTTTGTGAGGAAATACGGCTATTGGCTGATATATCGGCAATACATCGCGTGGATATTTCCCGCGCTTGTTGTCGGGATATTCACGGCATATGTGATACTCGTGCTGAAAAATCACAAATTCAGTCGTTTCAAGATAACCAAGGAAAACGCACAGGACGTGTATGATTGGTATGCGTTCGCGGTATCGCTCTGCAAGCTGCCGCTGCTTATGTGCGTGTTTGAGGTGATGTATTCCGCTCATCAGATACTGCTGTTCAATAAGGCAAGTCTGTTCAGCCTTCAGCTTTTATTGTATGCGGTACTGTTTGTGATAATAATTCGGATGTCAGTGCATAGAATAAATGCGCTGATTAAAATGAAAGCGCCCCAAAAAAGCGAAGACAGCGGCGGAGTTAAAGCAAAAATTGCCGACGATGACAGTTGACAATTTACGGCAACATTTAGGATAGCGTTCAAATTGCACACGGCAGCGCCGTGGGGAGCAGTTAAAAGGCGCTTTGGGAAATAATTAACATAGAAGCGACACGGCAAGGCGCGTACTAACTAACAGCAAGGCAACAGCGACAAGTAATTTTCAAAAAGTGTAAGCCGAAGCGAAGCGCAGGCTGACCGATCTTGACTAGACTTCGCAACGGAGCGAACGAAGTGAGCGGAGTGAGAAGGCTAGACAAGATTTTGAAAATCTATTNNGCAGACTAGTCAAGATTTTGAAAATTTTTAAAATAAGGAGAAGAAGATGTTTTATTGCGGAAAGTACCCTATACTTGAAAAGAGAACATTGGCAAAGGGCGTGTATTCGTTTGAAATAGACGCGCCGGAGCTTGCCGGCGAGGCACAGCCGGGGCAGTTTGCGAACATAACCGCGCCGGGATTTACGCTGCGCCGACCGATCTCGATCTGCGGGATAGACAAGGAGCGCGGAACGCTGCGATTTGTGTTCGAGGTGCGCGGAAACGGCACGGAGGCTATCGCGGCTTTGGGCGAGGGCGAGAGCCTGGATATTCTCGCGCCGCTAGGCAACGGATTTCGTATTCCGGAGGTCAAGAAAATCGTTGTTGTGGGCGGTGGTATCGGCGTTCCTCCGCTGTTGGAGGTATCGCGCAAGTCGAGGGAGCTATGCACGGCTATACTTGGCTTTCGTGATTATTCAAAGATAATATTGGAGGACGAGTTCAAGGAGAACGGCAGCGAAACGATACTCTGCACGGACGACGGCAGCGTCGGGCAAAAGGGTTTGGTAACGTTCCCGCTGGCGGATATTCTCGAAAAGGGCGAAACGGCGGCGGTAATGGCTTGCGGTCCTACGCCGATGTTAAAAGCAGTCGTGAAAATGTGCGAGGTTTATAATGTGCCGTGTCAGGTGTCGCTGGAGCAGCGAATGGGCTGCGGCGTCGGAGCGTGCGTGGTGTGCTCGTGTATGACGGTAAGAAACGGCAAGGAATACTATTCGAGAGTTTGCAAGGACGGTCCTGTGTTCAAGGCAGAGGAGGTGCGGTTCGATGATTGATATGAGCGTGAAAATAGCGGGCGTGGAGTTTCCGAACCCCGTTATAGCCGCGTCGGGAACGTACGGCAACGGCGAGTGCTACACCGATCTCTACCCTATTTCCAAGCTGGGCGGAATTTCCTGCAAAGGAATGACTATCGAGCCGAAATTGGGCAACCCGCCTCCGCGTATCGCGGAAACTTATTCGGGTATTCTCAATTCCGTTGGACTTCAGAACATCGGAGTTCACGGGTTTATAGAGTATTACCTGCCCACCCTCAAGGAAGATGGCAACGTGATAATAGCGAATGTCGCGGGAGCGACCGTCGATGATTATATCGCGGCGGCGG
>DILZ01000118.1:0-1788 GCA_002425305.1 Ruminococcaceae bacterium UBA5579 | reverse complement strand
AGTTACTCCCGAGGGTGCGGGCGAGGTGACAAGAGCCGTTCGCAAGGCGACCTCAAAGCCGCTTATCGTCAAGCTCACGCCGAACGTCACCGATATCACGGTCATTGCAAAGGCGGTCGAAGCGGAGGGCGCGGACGCGATCTCGCTTATCAACACGCTGCTTGGTATGCGTATCGACATCAAAACGCGCCGCCCGATACTCAAAAACAATATGGGCGGATTGAGCGGTCCAGCGGTGTTCCCCGTGGCGGTGAGAATGGTTCGGCAGTGCTACAAAGCGGTGAATATCCCGATAATCGGCATGGGCGGTATCTCCACATGGGAGGACGCTATTGAGATGATGCTTGCGGGCGCGTGCGCCGTGCAGATGGGTACGGCGATATTCTCCGACCCGTACTCTCCGCTTAAAGTCATTGACGGCATCGCCGAGTATATGGAGAAAAACGACATCAAGAGCCTGTCCGAGATCGTGGGGCAGTGCATTGAATATTAGTTGTTAGAGAATAGTAGTTAGTTGCCGGTTGCAGGAATCGGAAGCTTACCAGCTTGCATAACTAACTACTAACAACTATCCAACTAATAACTATAAGGAGTTCGTATGCTTTTTGGAAATCCCGACAAATTCGCGTTTTTGATAGAGAAAGTTCCCGAATGGTGCGGGAACGGCTTTGTGAACGGCTTGCTGTACGTTTATGTAAACGGCGAAATATTCCCGAAGAAGATATATACGACCACGCTTTCCGATGTATGGTCGTTGTTTGACTATGCGTTTGTAAATCCTCCAAAGGATGAACGGCTGTACGCGCTCCCCGATAAGGAGCTTTTCGAAGAGTTTCTCAAAATGCGCTATCCCGATTATTTCACGGACAACGAGGACGAGGATTACAGCTTTGATGAGGACGAGGATTATAGCTTTGATATTGAATATTATGAGATCGGCGATTGGGGCTATCACATCTTTGCGGTGAGCAGCGGGGAAAATGTCCGCGTTCTTATCGGATATTGGAGAAGCTCGGAAGGCTTTGAGCTTTTAAACTCCGCGGAGATCACGCTTGACGAGCTCACGAAGATGCGCGAGGGATTTGTGGAGTATTATAACGGGGAAATTCGCGGGGTGTGATTATGATTTTTGGTAATCCCGACAGATTTGCGTTTTTGATAGAGAAAGTTCCCGAATGGATAAGCGAACCCTTTATCAACAGCCTGATGTACGTTTTCGTAAACGGTGAAATTTTTCCGAAAGAGCTGCGGGTGACAACTCTCTCCGATGATCTGATGAATCTGCTTGACAGGGAAGCACCATACGGAATGTTCTGTCTCGTGAACGACGAAAAGCTGTATGCTCTCCCCGACGACGAGCTTTTCGCGGAGCTTCGCCGACTGCGCTGCCCTTGGCTTTTTGATGACGATGACGCGGAGTATGATTATCGCTTTGATCTTGATCTTGATGAGCTTCAATTTGCCGGCTACCATGTTTTCGCGGTGAGTGGCGGCGAGCGAGTGCGCGTTCTTATCGGATATTGGAACGATCCGGACAGCTTCGAGCTTGTGAACTCCGTGGAGATCACACTCGAAGAGTTCACAAAGATACGTGATGAGCTTTCCGAATATTACGAAAAAGAAATTCGGCGATGAATAAGCAATGGCGGCGCATTAAAAGCGCATACCGACACACAGCAACATTTCAGCAGCAATGAAAATTCGAGAAAGAGAGCAATGCTGCACACACGTAGCGAGCAAAGCGAGCGGAGAGTGTGCGGCGTGATCGGCGTGAAAAACTCAATGGAT
>DILZ01000011.1:3745-3922 GCA_002425305.1 Ruminococcaceae bacterium UBA5579 | reverse complement strand
CATATTATCGGGGTGGAGGGTACGTCCCGTACCGCCGCCGGAGGCTACAGAGAAATACTTCTTGCCCTTGTCAACACACTCTTTCTTGTAGGTGCCGGCAACCGGGTGCTGGAAACGTGTCGGGTTAGTAGAGTTACCGGTAATGGAAACATCAACGCCCTCTTTCCACATAATAGC
>DILZ01000011.1:3521-3738 GCA_002425305.1 Ruminococcaceae bacterium UBA5579 | reverse complement strand
CGTAGCAGTTTACCTTAGCGCGCAGACCCTCGGAATAGCTCTTGCGGAACACTTCCTTGACCTCGCCCGTGTAGTAATCCATTTCGGTTTCAACGAATGTGAAGCCGTTGATACGAGCGATTATCTGAGCAGCGTCCTTGCCCAAGCCGTTAAGGATAACGCGCAGCGGTTCTTTACGAACCTTGTTCGCCTTTTCCGCGATACCGATAGCGCCCTC
>DILZ01000011.1:1105-3321 GCA_002425305.1 Ruminococcaceae bacterium UBA5579 | reverse complement strand
ACTTTGCGTTCTCAAAGCAGATGGGCTGGATACCCTCAACTATTTTGTAAGGATCAAAGCCTTTCTCCTTGCAGATATCGGCGCACTCTTCAATGGAGTTTATGCCGTATTTTTTCAGAACCTCGAGAATTTGCTTCTCGCGTCTGTCGTATGATTCAAATAAAGCCATTCTTATGTACCTCCTTACTGCTTTCTCGGATCAATGAACTTGACCGCGTCAGCTACACGTCCATACTGACCTTTAGCCTTTTCCAACGCGGTGTTAGCGTCATCGCCCGCTTTAATGAAGTCCATCATCTTACCGAAGTTTACAAACTTATATCCGATGATCTCATTGTCCTCATTCAAAGCCAAGTCGGTAACATAACCGTCCGTCATCTCAAGGTAGCGCGGACCCTTCGCGAGAGTACCGAACATAGTGCCTATCTGCGAACGCAGACCCTTGCCCAAGTCCTCAAGACCCGCGCCTACGGGAAGTCCGTCCTCCGAGAACGCACTCTGCGAACGTCCGTAAACGATCTGCAAAAACAGCTCTCTCATTGCGGTGTTGATAGCGTCGCAAACGAGGTCGGTGTTCAAAGCCTCAAGAATGGTTCTGCCGGGGAGTATCTCTGCCGCCATAGCAGCCGAGTGCGTCATACCCGAGCAGCCGAGAGTTTCCACGAGAGCCTCCTGGATAACTCCGTCCTTTACGTTCAGCGAGAGCTTGCACGCGCCTTGCTGAGGAGCGCACCAACCTACGCCGTGAGTAAATCCCGAGATGTCCTTAACTTCCTTTGCCTTTACCCACTTCGCTTCCTCCGGGATAGGAGCGCAGCCGTGAGCAACGCCCTGTGCAATGGGACACATAGCGTTTACTTCATGAGAATAAGTCATACATTTTTCTCCTTTACATATAGTTATTAGTTTAACAGCGATTAGTAGTTAGTATTTATACGCTGCTTAAACCAATAACTAACTACTAACAACTATTCTCTAATAACTATATTATACAACATCTTGCCAATTTTTTCAAGGGGTAATACAAATTTTTTGTGATTTTTTGACGAAAAAGAGTGACGTTAAGTTGACAGCTATATAGAAGTTATCAAAAATCATCTCCACATCACAAACGGAACAGATGATAAAAACGGCAGTGGAGTCAACTCCATTGCCGTTTCTTTTTCTACCGCGTCAACATAACCGAAACAGAGATCACCAATAAGTAAACACAAACCCCGCAAGCGGCGACAGTATCATCATTATTACAGAAAACGAAAACGACTCCGCGGAGGTTAGCGTTGCGCGCTGCTCGGACGGGAACATATCCTGCAATATCGCGTTTGTTCGTACCTGTACAGCGTCATCTCCCACCGCCGCCAAAAAGCCTCCCAATGTCATAACCGCCCATATTGATGAATGTTCCGTCAAAACTCCCGCAACTACAAGCAGCAATGTTATAACAAACACGCTTCTGTACTTAAGCTTTGGAAATCTCAATATCAGCTTTGAACCGACGATACCGCCCATTTCCATAAAAAGCAGAGCAAAGCCGAACCACTGTTCGGGCAGCTTCGCCTGGAGCTTTGCCTGCAAAAAGAACAGGAGCAAAGTGTCGACAGCGCCTACAAGAGAGTTGCACATCATTATCCCTATGGCTCTTCTTGCTTCCTTCAAGAAAGAAAGGCTTTCCTTTAAACATTCGACAAGCTCCCTGCCTGCCTCTTTTAATCGCCGTCGGCTTTTTTCGGCGATATCGCTCCCCGCGTAAACCTCTCGAAGAGAAAACAGTATCAGAATTTGTACCGCGCCCGTTATCAGATCCGTTCCATACGCGAGCTTATGCCCGATAAAAAGAGCAAAGCCCGCGCACAAGGTCGAGATACCGCTGCAAAGACGGTATATGACAAGCTGGTTGGAATTGTATTTCTCAAATCCGCTTTCTGCTTTAGCAATCTTAAGCGAATCGTATGCCAGAGCCTGATCGGTGCCGGACGCGAAATTATAGCTCAGCGCGTGGAATGCGATGGAAGCAATTATCGACATTATATCTGTCGTCCGTGTTGGGCAATTTGTCGCTTACGGGCGCNNGCTGCTTACGATGAGCATTTTCTTTCTTCCGAACACGTCCGCCAATACTCCCGACGGAATTTCAAAGATAAGACTTGTAATGTGAAAAACGGTTTCGGCAATGCCGATCTCCACCAAACTGTAGCCTCTTGCCGCCAGTATTGCGA
>DILZ01000011.1:710-1038 GCA_002425305.1 Ruminococcaceae bacterium UBA5579 | reverse complement strand
ATCTCCTTAACTGAATTTAATAGTCGTTAAGGAGATAATGCGCAATTTTATTTAATTTGCAAAAACATACCAGAGCCTTATGGACAAAGGCTTTGTTTCCGACAAATTTTTTTAAAAAAGGGCGCACTATCCCCGTATAGAGGATAAACGGAACCTTTTCCCAATTGTAAATTTGTCGATCTCCAACGCATAAGCCTGACCTCTGAAAAATTTTTTACAAATTGTTTTAAATATTATATCATATCATAAAAGAAAAGTCAATAGTAAAACGACAAATTAAGGAAACGCTGACTTAATCGCGGTTTTACTTGCCTTCGGCGGGTAAAAC
>DILZ01000011.1:0-675 GCA_002425305.1 Ruminococcaceae bacterium UBA5579 | reverse complement strand
CGGGGAGAACCACATAAAATAAGGCTTTAAAAAAGTCATTTAATCAGCAATTCCTTAAAAAAGAAAACCCCGAAAAGCGCACTTTTCGGGGAAATCAAAATTGAAATGGGAGGTTTTTATGTCATTGTCAATCGCCTTTATATTCCGAAAGCTCGATGTCGATGTTGACGCGCTTTTCGCGTCCCAGAGAGTTTCTGCGAACCACCGTTACCGTAACGGTATCGCCCGGCTCCTTTTCCGAAAAGATCTTCTGGATCCCTTTTTCAAACACCGAAATACCGTCAATCTCTATAATGGTATCGCCGACAGTCAAGCCGCTTGTCGCAACGGGTAGGTCCTGATTGATCTCTTTTATCTGCCAGCCCGCAGTATCGCCGCGATAAGCCGCCGCCGTTTCAGTTATTTCAAGGTAAGTTATCCCGAGGATAGCGCGGCCCGTAACATAACCGCTACGCACAAGGTCCTCGATGACAGCCTTCGCCTCGTTTATCGTGATCGCAAAGCCCATACTCTCCGCATAGCTGTCAACGCGCTTTTCGTTTACAACGCCCACGACCTCGCCGTATGTGTTGAACAGCGCGCCGCCCGAATTTCCGCTGTTTATCGGGGTATCGGTCTGAATGGAAGTCAGACTGCGCCGGCTGTCGGATACCTGCCGGTTAAGTCCGGAAATTA
>DILZ01000014.1 GCA_002425305.1 Ruminococcaceae bacterium UBA5579 | reverse complement strand
TTTTTCCTGCGCTTCTATTAGCTCCGCCGCCAGATGCGCCAGCTCCGACATCTCACGGGTAATCTTGGCGGCTTCGGAAAATTCCTGTTTTGCGAATAGCTCCGTCACTGCTGCTTGCTTTTCGGTAATTTTGTCCGTGATCTCCACAAGCCGCGCGGAGAGATCGTCATCGCTTATTTCTTTTTCAGCGGGAACAGCTTCCGCAGCATTTCCCGCACTCGGCATTTCCGCGCCTTGCCTGACCGCCTCCTTTCGTTCGGCGAGCAGTTGGGAAAGACCGCTTGGCAGCTCGTTCCCGTAGTTCTTGAAGTCCTCGCCGTCTTTTTGGAATACACGCATACTTTCCTCAAAAACGGACGTGTCCTTATCCAACCACTCCGTTTTGCAAACGCCGAGGATATAGTCGAACGGGCGCTCCGAGGACAGCGCCTCGGCAAGCTGTTCAAATGAAAAATAATTGTACACGAGACTGCCGCCCGCGGTGCTGTCGGGGTTGTAGTAAACCATACAGATCTCGTCACGGTCACGGTCGATATAAAATTTATTCAGGTTTTCGGACAGCTCTGTGTCGATAATTTCCTCGAAATCATCACTTTGGTCAGTCGTGTGGGTGGCAACCTCGTCAGCCGCAGTTGCAGAATTATTGAGTATCTCACTTACTTTAGTCTTTTGAGCATTGCGTTCAATTTCGGCAACAAGTTCCTTTTCCTGCGTGGTAATGGGGATATTGCTTGAATTCACAAGCGAACTATCGTCCATAATCGCCGAGAGTGTGCCGTATTCCGCACCAAGCATAGGTCTGTACTGATAATTCTTCTCACCGATGTGCAGAACAACCGTAAAAGTATCAACTCTGAACGCATTATTCTCATCGGCGGTGTAGAGTTTGTCTGCGTTCGCAAGTGCCTCGTTAAATTCAGGAATGGAGTAGCGCTTTTCAATGTCAAGTCCGATTTTTTCAAAATCCACGTTGCTGAAAGGGCTAACTGTCACATAGGGAGCTTGGGCAGCCTTTGCTTTTTCCTCCTGCTCCCTGTACTGCCTGTCAAGTTCCTCGTGCCTGTCAAATTCCTCACGCGCGGCGGTTATCATTGCATCGCCGAGCTGCTCCCACGAATATGTTATCTCAAAGCCGCCTTTGGTGCGGAAAGTAATTCCGTTTTCGTCTTTTGCCGCGAAAATTTCCACATCATCGATACCGTCGGATGACGGAAATTCAAAAAATTCAATATGATTGAGCTCGCTATACACTTTTTTGGCAAGCTCGGCGCGGATATCCTCGCCGTTGTGATAGCGCGTGGTAACGCTCTCGAATTCGTCCGCTGTCATTCCGCCGAGCAGCCAAGAATTGCTTGATCCGCTGTATTTGGGAGCGTTATCGTAACGGAACAGCTTATCTCCGAGCGTATCCATTTCATCGGTTGCAAGCTGATTATCCGCGATCAAGGTCAGATTATCCGTGAGAGTGCGCCTAACCTTGCGCTCCTCCCGCGACAAAAAGAAGTCCGCAATTTCCTTAAAGCCCGCGCTGTCGACATATTGAGCAAACGCTTTTCCGTTCTGCTTTACCGCGATAATATCACTTGTTGAAAGCGAATGACCGCGAAAATCCTCGGGTCTGTCAACGTTGAATTTAGTGAAAATATCCTCGAGCGTTTCTCCGTCCTTTATTCTCGCGCGATAAACGCGGCTGTAATTTTCACGGTCAACATACAGTCCGTTGTTCTTCAGCTCGTCAAACGACGCGAAACGGTAATCGCGCGTTTTATCGCCGTCCTTAAGCTGATAAATTGCGTAACGCGGCTCTATAAGCGCCATCAACTTCTCACTGAATTTCTCGTCATTTGTGTTGAAATCCTCGTTATCCGCGAGAAATTCCCGCGCCTTTTCGGGGAAATCGTCGCTGTCGGCGTTTATCGTTTCCTTGCGCGAAAATTTATCAAGATATTCAAGGAGATCGTCTTGTATAACCGCCTCGAAAAGCTCATCAAATGAAAAATAAATGTATACAAGTTCTCCGCCCTTGTCACCGTCGCGTTCAAAGCGTGCCCAAGTCACGCTTTCGGTATCGCGGTTCACGTAGAATTTATCCGTATCCGAGGGAATATCCGATAAATCCAATTTGTTCGAAATATTTTCCGGAGTTTCTCCGGATATTGTCAGCTGTTCCGGTTCGTTCAGACGCGCAAGCTCCGACAAAAGCTCTCCCGCCTCTTTTCCCTCGTCAACGATAATGCGCCCCTCGAAGGCTTCATTAAAGATCGCGTTCAGATAATCGCGGACGAAAGAGATATCGCCGTCTGAAAGCATTTTTTCGGCATTTTCGCGAGTGGACTTGTTAAGATCATACTCCGCAGCACGGCTTTTAAAAGCGGTCTTAAAGGTAAAATTCGCGAGCGTAAAATTACGGTACTCTCCGTCGTATTTTTCGGTGAATTTATCGCTTAATTCCGCTATTTTTGCCGCCAAATCGGAAACGTCGGGGGAAATTTCCTCCGACGTTTCACTATTATTTATTTCGGGAATTTTTTCGACTTGCAGAATTCCGTTTTCCTCCGCCCAATCCTGCGCCCAATCTTTTGCATACGACAGCGAACGCAATCCCGCGCTGTCGGACGATATGGGCATAATAGAGCCATAGCCACTGCGCCCCGTGTCATATTCGACGTCGTAAGTGTCGCGCTCGTTTCTTGTTATCCAAAGGTATCTGCCGTATTTTTCGGAGTTGATCTCAGCTGACCAGATCGACGGCTTTCCGGTGCTTTCATCTACGCTTTCGGGCAAAGGTTTCCACTCAAGCTCGGGAACATCATCGGTATTGTGTTCGGGGATTACAGCGCCGTCCTGCGCACGTTCACCAGACACTCCGTTATCTGTTCCTCGGTCAGTGCCTTCAAGCGTTCCTCCCACATCGCCGCGTTCCCCGTTGTCGGGCGAGGGTTGGTTTTCTGAAATTGTTCCCGCGTCATCTCCGACAGTTCCCAAGCCTCGCGGTCGATTTTGCGCGCTATCAGTTCCCAAAGATATCTCCCTTGAAGTCTCGGAAGATCCTCTGGATAATTCTCTGTCATAAATTTCTGCCACGCCCGTCCCCAACGGCTTATCGGCTGCGACATCAGTTCCTGTTCCTCGACCGTCAGACCCGTCTCCGTTGCCGGCTCGTACGCGAACGTCTTCTCGTTCAGAAGGTACAGCCTCCGCGCCCCACTGCGCGTTTTCCGTGTTTTCACCGACGGGAGAAATTGCTTCTCCTCCTCGCACCATATCCGCCGCACCTGTACTCTCAACTCCGCCTGTTCTTGCTCCGTCAGTTCTCTCAACTCTTCCATTTTCAATACTCCTTTCAAAAATAATTCTGTTAATGGAATTCTCCATCAATCTCAATACGTCTTTCGCGGTTATCTGCACCTGTTCGAGCAGCGTTTCAAGCTCACCCCGATCACGCAGCATATCCGCCGCGGACAGATCCAATTCGTCGGAATTATAGGTAAAATCGCTGTTCCATTCGCACCGAGCCGCCACTACGCGACGTACCATCGATGAAAACGACCGCTTAAATTTTTCCGCGTCATTTTCGTATACGCCAAGCCCGTCAAGGACTTCGCTGATCCGTATGTTTACGGCATTTGCCGCAAGATAATCTATACAAACAGCCATTCCCGTAAATTCGCGGTTTTCCGACATAGATAGCCCGGCGACAAATTTTTCCGCCGTTTTTTTATCGAGCGTCCACTGATACGGAACTTTTTCGCCCCGTGTCATAGAAATATCGAAAAGCCGCTTTATTTTTCCGTCCGCAATCACATCGGTTGCCCAGCCGTTCGGCTTCACGGTGCGTCCGAAGCGTTTCCACGTTTCATAGTCGGCTACCATCTCAGCCTTAGGGTTGTCGTCGAAAAGCGCGATGGTCTGCGATGACGGCAGCTTATAGAACCGCCCCGAAAAACCGAGATATTCTCCGATTGCCGATTTGTCAGAAAAGAGATTTTGCACCACGCGGTCGTAACTCTCGCGAATAGTGTCCAGCTTTGTCATTTGTGTTCCTCCTATTATAGTTTATCACACTAAATCAATAAAGTCAAGTATTTTATTAAAAAATTTCCCCCGCCTCAAAGCAATCTGCTCGAAGCGGGGGAAAATGTGTCACAGGTGACACGAAAAAAAATCAGAACGGATAATCGTCTGCGTCGGGCGGCTCGCCAAACGGCGGCACTTCCTGCTGCGTTTCGGGTTTGTTCTCAGGCTGCGTTTCCGAGACGGCAGGCGGCTCGGAGCGTTCCGTTTTCGCCCTTTCTCCGGTAAATTCGAGCCTGTCCGCAATTATTTCATACCAAGTCGCGGGATTTCCGTTTTTGTCGGTGTACGATCTTGTCTGCAGTTCGCCGCCTACCAAGATCATACGTCCTTTGGCGAAGTATTTTGACACGAATTCCGCGAGCTTTCTCCAAGCGACAACGTTGAAGAAATCCGTTTTCCGTTCCTCGTTTTTCGCGTGATACCGCCTTTCCACGGCTATACGGAACGAACATACGCCGATCCCGTTCGGGGTGATCTTCAATTCCGGATCATTGACGATGCGCCCCATCATTGTGCAATTATTGAACATACTTCACACTCCCTTGTATCAGCGCTTCTGAGTTTGCGTTCCCGCGGTGTGCTCCTGCTTCTGCTGCGGCTTGTCCCTGCCGTTCAGCTTTGCCGTGAGATCCTTTTTGACGTTCTCGAACGCCTGTTTGTCTTCCGCCTTGACCGAGATCACCACTCTTTCGGCGCACTTTGCCTGATACTGAATTCCGGATTTGTCAAGCTCCGCCATCAGCTTATCCGCAAATTTCGGATAAAGCGGAGCGGACGAAGCGGGATTTTCTCCAAGTTCCGCGTATTTCACGCCCTTATATTCATAACGCCCGATATTATTCGCTGACGCTATGACCGCTTTATCAATCTTTTTGCGCAGTTCGGCTGTCACGGGGTGTGCCACATCGTCCCAGCCTCCCTTTTCGTTAGGCTTTCCGGGCATTCCTACCACCGTTTTGGTTTGTCCCTGTCCATTTGTTATCTCGTTCAGCTTAACGTCCCTGATCACAAGGCATTTGTCAATAGTTATCTGTCCAGCGGCAATAGTCTGCTTTTTATCGCTTTCAACCTTGTGCATTTCCGCATAGATCGCAGATACCAGATTTTCGGGCGCGGCTATCTTGTTTTTGAGAGTTTTTTCGGGACTTGCTGCCAACTTCTCATAAGCGTCAAGTACGGCACTGTTTATTGCCGCGCGCGCCTCCTTTGTGACAGGAAAGACAACGTCCTCGTATTCGCCGTTCTTCTTTTCGTAGGGCATAGACACAAACAGACCGTTTTTGCCCTCCTTGACCATCACCCCGTGTACGTCGAACTCACCGTTCACCACAAGCGTTCCGATCGCCTTTGCCGGACCGTCCCCCTCGAGCTTGCTCATCGTGGAGACCTCGAATTTTGTGCTTAATGCGTTCTGTTCCATAATATTACCTCGACTTCCTCCCCGTTTCGCCGATAGGTCAGCGTTTGTTGAATTATGTGAAATATCCCGCATTTGCCGGATATTTTCAGCCCTTGCCTCGGCATCGGGAAACATACCGTATCCGTCAGCACCGTGTTCTGCTTCATAGCAATCTATATGTTCTTCCGCCATTTTATCCGTGTGATCAGACATAACCTTTTCACGGTCGGGTTTATGGTCATATTCATACTCCCGTGTGACCGTGCCGTCCGATGCTCGGGCGTAATAAAATGACATATCGTCAACCGACTGCCCGACGTTATAGGTAACACCGTGATCTTCCCAACTATCGGTCTGGATACACTCATAGCCCTTGATAGTAACAACTGGTGTGAGGTTTTTCTCGGCTTGCTTAATACTGTCGAGCATTGACATACAAAGCTCCTTATCTTCCTGAGCGTTTCTAAGCGCGTATTCCAAGCAACTCAGATGTCCCTGAGAGGCGTGTATAAACTGAACTTCGGGCTTTATCTGCTCCAAAAGATTTTTGTACGGCTGTGCTCCGTCGCGTGTTCTTCCGTTAGCATCTGTATAAGCATCTATGATGTCTTTCAGAGCCTCTGAAACGGCGCTTTTCCGTTCTTTCATACGGATATCAAGATGTACGACGATAAAAGGTTCAGAATGTCCTATTGTGTATGCAAATGTTTCGTCTTGCATTGTCATTTCCTATCCTTTCCGGTGTCACTAGTGACACATCATTCCCCGACCTCCGGCAGAACGCCGTAGGGCTGCCAATCCACCGCGAAGGGCTTATCGCAGCTCACGAGCCATTGTCCCGGTTCGGCGTTTTCGACATAATAGCACGCCGAGCCTATCCTATGATCCGCCGTGTATTCGCTTCCCGCGATAATTTCCCCGTTCGGATCGGTAAAGGTCACCGCGGGTTCTTCTCCGTCGAAAGATATCGTAACAGCCATATTGCTTGCGCGATCAAGATTAAAAATCGGCTTTGTAAGCTCGTCGGAACTTTCCGAGCTTTCACTCTCCGAGGTATCGTCCGAGCTGTCATCACCGGAGGAGTTTTCGGAAGTTTCCGAGCTGTCCGATGCGCTGTCATCGCTGCTTGTGTCCGAATTATCCGAATTTCCCGATCCGGTATCAATCGTTGGCTCGTGAGTATTTTCGGTGTTGCTGCTTTCATCCGAGGTTTCGGAGCTTTCCCCGTCCGATATGCCGGTATCGCTCTCCGATGAGCTTTCGCTTTCCGACATATCATCTCCGAAAAGCCCGCCTTTCGCTGCGCTGATAAACAGTACCATAAGCACGATCACCGCGGCAACGATCAAGAAAAATATGTAGTTTTTAGAGCCGCCGCCCTTAGAGGATTTTTTTAAAACAATCGGGAACTGATTTTGATCAATTATCTCAAGCTGTCCGCCGTTCTCAAGCGCCGAGAAACTCTCATCTGTAATGGGGCTGCCAAGTACCACAGATTTCTTAGGATCATATTCGACGGCGTACTCGATATAATCAACGTCGATAACGTCGGCTTTGGTTTTCTTGACAAATTCCTTGAATTCTGCCGTGTTGCGTAAATCATTTTCCGAGAACGGTACGCCTTCCTCGTCTGTCCCCGACTGATCGGGAGTTATAAAAAACGTCCTGCGCTCGTCGTCAAAATAACTCAGAACAACCTTGAAAAAGAAGAATTTATTCATCACTTGCCGCCTTTCCGCGTTTTCTTTTGTGTATTATCGAATTCCATATTGAAGCCGATCCTCGTTTTGCCGTCCTTGCTGCTCACATAATCCTTAAAGGAAATGATCGCGTCATAGGTTTTGCCGGTTTTTTCGGACTTAAATCCGCTTACTTTTGCCTTTTTCTTCGCAAGCAAAGCTTTCATAATGCCGTCAGTCAGCTTTTTGCCCTTTGAGGAAAAGAAAGAATCGTCCTCGTAAAGCCGGAAAATGCAAGGGTTTGCGTTGTCCTTTAAGGACGATTTTTCACAGTACCAAATTGCCTTTCCGTCTTTGCCAGTGAATTTGTACACGTTCGCGCCGCATTTCGGACAAACGCCGAAAACCTCCCGTTCGCGTTTAGGAGCGAGCGAAACGTGCTCGCGGGACTTTTCGAGCTCGATTATGGAATTCAGCTTGCCACAAATTGAGGAAACGACTTCGTCCGCGCTTGCCGTCCCTTTTTCTATCGCAGATAATTGTAGCTCCATCGCCGCTGTCATTTCAATGCTTTTCGCCTCGTCAGGCAGGAGCGATATAATTTTCTTGCCGAATTCCGTCGCGATCAAGGATTTGTTCTTTCTTTCAGCAAACGGAAGCAATCCGCGTTCTGGAGCGCTTTGCAATATGCTTTCTATAATTACAGATCGCGTTGCGGGCGTGCCTAAACCGCGCTCCGAAACGTATTCCGACAGTTCCTTATCCTCGATGCGGCGGTCGATATTTTCCATAGCTTTCAACAAAGTACTTTCGGTGAAATGCTTGGGCGGCTGCGTTTCGCACTCGGTAACAATGAGATTTTCGGCTTGAAAGCTCTCACCCTGCGAATAGCTTACGGAAATGTTTTCTCCGCTTTCCTTATCAGCATAAAAGCATTTCCAACCCGCTTTAACGGGCTTTTTAGTTTTACAGTGGAATTTCTCGCCGCATATATCGAAAACATATTCCGTTTCCACGTATTCGTACTGTGCGGATAAAGCCGCCAGAAACCGCGTTACGACAGTTATTAAGATTGCTTTTTCATCGTCCGTCAGACCGCTTGCGTTCTTGACATTTTCCGTGGGAATTATCGCGTGGTGATCGGATACCTTTGCGTTATTTATAATTCTGCCGTCGATATTAAGCCCGTTTGAAATGATCTCATCGACCTCGTTGGGATAAAAATCACGCAGCAGCTTAACGCGTTCCGGCAAGATCGCCGCCATATCGTCGGTAAGGTAATTGCTGTCCGTGCGCGGATATGTCAGTAGCTTTTTTTCATACAGCGACTGCATTATTTCAAGCGTATGCGCCGCCGTAAAGCCCAATTTCTCGTTTGCCTCAGTCTGAAGAGAAGTCAGCGAAAACAGCAGCGGACGGTTTTCTTTTTTCTGCTTTGTCTCGGCGGATACCACCGTACAGGTCTGATGTTCGCACTTGGCTTTTACGCTCTCGGCTTGAGCTTTTTCGGGAAAGCTGTCCATATCATCATCAAACCACTCAGCACCGTTATCAAGTTTCAGCTTGAAAAACGGCTTTTTTACGAAATGCGCTATTTCGTTATCCCGCTGCACGATCATATTCACGACCGCCGTTTTGACGCGTCCAATCCGGCAAGTCACATTGAAGCACATAGTGTACAACCGCGACAAATTCATACCCCAAAGCCAGTCTATTTTGTTGCGCGTAATTCCCGCGGCAAACATTTTGTCGTAATCCGAATACGGACGCAGATCAGCAAAGCCGTCGCGAATGCTTTGCTCGGTCATAGACGATATCCAGAGCCGCTTTACGGGCTTGGTGCAGCCGACATAGTTGTAAACGTACCGAAAAATGCACTCGCCCTCGCGCCCCGCGTCAGTCGCTTCTATGATCTCGTCCACCTCGCTGCTGTTCATCAGTTTAGTCAATCGTTCGAGAACGTCCACCGCCTTTTCTATCGGCAGGAACTCGAAATCCGGAGTTATCGGAAGATCGTCTATGTTCCATTTTTCGTATTTGGGATCGTATTCCTCGGGCTTTTTGAGCCTTACCAGATGTCCGACCGCCGACGATACTATGTATCCATTCCCACGCAAAACACCGTTCGCGTTTTCGTTCGCTCCAATCACGACGGCTATATCCCGCGCTACCGAAGGCTTTTCAGCTATCACTAACTTCATACGGCTTCCTCCTCGTTTGTGTCACTCGTGACACCGGTATCGTCCGTGTCACCGGTGACACTTTTTTCCTCTGCCGCAGCGTTCTCGTCAGCGTCGGATGTGTCGTTCGCACTTTCCGTGCTTTCGGGAACGTCCGCCGACGCAGATCTTGCGATCTTACCGTCCTTGACCGCCGCGAAAACGTCCTTGATAAGAACGCCGTTCTGATCGAGATATTCGCGCAGCTCGGCGTTTTCGGCGTTTTTGATGCGCTCCTTGATCAGCTCGACGTTCGCGTCCAACGCCTTGTTGTTCTTTCGCTCGGCGGAAAGGTTTTCCTTCAGCGACAAAATTCTTTTATCGCTTTTCATCTTTGCCGCCTCCGCTTCCTCAAGCTCTGTCATAAGCAGGAGAAGCCGTTCTTCAGCCGTCAAATTTTCATTCTTCAAAATTACATCCTCCTATGCCGTATTTTTTCGCGGATCTTGTGGATCACAAAAAGCACGATCACCACAAGCAATATCACGAGATCTAACAAATTTATGTGAAATTTCACCTCGTTGTCCTGCGCTGCCTGCGTCTTGTCGCTGCTTTCGCCGGACTGCGCCGTATCGCTTACGCTTGTTTCATCCCGGGGCGGTTCTTTGTTGTCGAAGAAATTGCCTTTAATGAAAAAGAAAACGAAAACCGCGAGCAATACGAAACAGATCACGATAAACACGCGCTGTTTTCCGCTTTTTTCAGAGAAATAATCTCGTATTTTATTAAACGGTCTCACGTCTGACCTCCTTTCTTTTTGAACAGCAAGCCCATTATAAGCGTAACGACCAATATGACGATTATCGTTGTATCTCGGCTGCTTACGCCGAATTCCGGCTCTTTGTATTCGGGAATTTCAACGTCCGTTCCGGACGACGGATCGCGCGGGATATACGGATTATCGGGATCGTTCATTTCCTCGAGCGCCTGCCGCATAAAATATACATAGCCGTCGTACAAGAGCGTTTCCTCAACGCTGAATTTGTAGATCTCCGGCACAGTTTTACCGTGATATTCCTCGACCGTCTGCAGTGTTACCGTCAACTTCGTGTGATCGTTGGGACAATGACCGGCGCAGTACTCGATAACATTGCCGTTCTTTGTGGTTCGGGAAGCGCACGGTTCTCCGGGCTCGGATTTAGGGTATTTTTTTCTCTTGCATTTTTCACCGGGACAAGTCTCGCCGTCGGTAATGACTGTCTTTTTTATGAAAAACGTATCGCCGTATGAACAAGTATTCTCGTCCACAGTGCCGATAAATTTCTCAAAATCCTCTTTGGTAAAGGAGTCCAACGGACGGTCTCCCGTCACCCTAAGCGTCAGAACTTTAAGCGCCGCCAAAAACGAAACATATCTGTCCTTGGATAAGCTGCCGTTGACGTAATCCTCCGCCTGTTTGCAGATCGTATTGCCTTTGCCGGACGCGGGATAGTACACCGTGCCGTTGTACTCGATTATGGGCGGCGGATCGCTGATATCGGAATCCGAATCGGTATCCGTGTCCGCATAGGCGGCAATCTCGTCCTCATCGTCATCATCGTCATCGGGTTCATAACAGAATTCCTCAACTTCTTTTTTCAGCGGGTCGGTTATCTTTTCCTTACTCACCTCACCAAACAATATCTCGAATTCAGCAAGATTTTTGTACAATTCCTCATAATTGCCGTCTTTCCCTNNTACCCTACCAGACCCGCCGTCTGATTTTCCGCCTCGTCGCCGCAGATAGCTACGATGACGTTGATAGCGATTATAAGCAGCACGACCACCGCGATAACGATAAGACTCCACGGCGCGGTTTCGGCAATAAGTTTTACGACCTTCGCGGCGAGCTTTGCGGCGAGTTTTGCCGCTTTGGCAGCCATCTTTGCAATAAATTTTGCCGCCTTTATTGTCAATTTAATGACTCTACGGATGATCCGCACGGTGCGCTTGACATTTCGGACGCTCCGCTTTACGGATTTTACCAAACCTTTGCGTCCTTTTTTCGTCAAAAGCCTCCGCGCGGTTTTTCCCGTACCTTTTATGACCCTTACCGAGCCTTTTCCCGCCTTAAGCGTTAAAGCTCCCGCTGTCCTTGCGACGTCGTAAGTCTTTTTTGCAAACTGCGCGGCATCGTTATCAACGTTTCCGAGCGCTCCCGCCGCTTTGTCAATAACCGTTCCCGCTGCCGATACGCCGAACTTAACACCGGCTTTCGCCGCCTTTGCCGCAGGCTTCAGAACGTATTTCTTCGTCGTAAGCGCAACGTTCATAGTCTTGTACAGTTTGCTCGTCCTGACCTTCAGCTTAGGTTTGTCCTTCATCTTGGCAAGTCTGATCTTCTGTGCGACGGCTCGGCTCAGTTTAAACGACGTTTTGATGGTTTTTCCGGCGGCTTTCGCCGCGACCTTTACGGTTTTACCGCCGAGCCGCACCGCGCCGGACGCAACGTGCAGCGATCTATGCGCAATCTGCACTACTTCGTTGTTTGAAGTGCCTATCGCCTTATCCGCCGCTGCCGCCGCTGTTGAAACCGCTTTACCGCCTGCTCTTACAATGGGATTTTTTGCGATCCCGACGGCTGTTCTTTTTACGACGGCAGCGCCTTTACCTGCGATCATCGCGCCGTTTCCGACCTTTCGCGCCGCATTTTTAAAGCCGCTTTCCGACTTCTTGGCGAGCGATGTTTTCTCGCCGATACCGCCGTGCTGAATGGCTGCGTCCGCCTTAACGCCGAGCTTGTGCTCCATATTGACCACCTTCAAGCGCAAATCACCTCTTTTCGCGTGTCACCGGTGACACAT
>DILZ01000012.1:28792-30422 GCA_002425305.1 Ruminococcaceae bacterium UBA5579 | reverse complement strand
CCGCAGGAGCAAGGTTGTCCGTCCGGACGTTCTATGTATCGGCGGCGGAGTGTGCAACGAGGGCGATACTCTCTTAATTCCGCTCAAAGCGGCGGTCGCGGAGCAGATCTATTCCAAAAACTCCGCGAAGAATACGGATATTGTGATTTGCTCGCTCGGCAATGACGCGGGAATGATCGGCGCGGCGATGCTGTTTAAAAGTTGACGATGTACGGCTGACTTTTGACGGTCGGCGTGCTGAAAATATTAAAGAAACAGAGGTAATGCAAATGAGATCGGATCTTATCAAAGCGGGAGTGGAGAAAACTCCGCACAGAGCGGTTTTGAAGTCGCTCGGATTAATTGACAGTGAGATGAACAAACCGTTTATCGCGGTGGTGTGCGCAGCGAGCGATTATGTTCCCGGACATCAGCATCTGCACGAGATATCGCGGTATGTAAAGGACGGTATAAGGAATGCGGGCGGCGTGCCGTTCGAGTTCTTTACTATCGGAGTATGCGACGGTCTGGCAATGAACCACAAGGGTATGCGGTATTCCCTCGCTTCCCGTGAGCTTATCGCTGACAGTATCGAGGTTATGCTGACGGCTCACCCGCTGGACGGCGTTGTGTTTATCCCGAACTGTGATAAAATCGTACCCGGTATGGTTATGGCGGCGGCGAGAATGAACCTTCCGTCTATTTTCGTGAGCGGCGGTCCTATGAATCCGGGGTGCGTTCAAGGAAAGCGCGTGGGCTATTCCGAAATATACGAGGCCATCGGTCAGTACACAAACGGCGAGATAGGCGATGAAGTCATCAAGGATTACGAGAACAACGCGTGTCCGACCTGCGGCTCTTGTTCGGGTATGTACACGGCGAACTCTATGAACTGCCTGACGGAGGCTATCGGTCTGGCTCTGCCGACTGCGGGTACGGAACCGGCAGTGAACTCCGCGCGCGGCCGTCTTGCAAAGGAGAGCGGCGAACGCGTTGTAGAGCTTGTAAAGCAGAATATCCGCCCGTTGGATATACTTACGAAGAAGAATATGGAGAACGCGCTCGCTACTGATATGGCTATCGGCGCGTCCTCGAATACCGTGCTTCATCTGCTTGCAATAGCGCACGAATCAAAGGCGGATATTACGCTTGACGATATCGACGCTATGAGCCGCAAAACACCGCAGCTTGCTAAGCTCAATCCTGCAAGCAGCGTATTCATCACCGATCTTAACGCAGTCGGCGGTATCCAGACGGTTATTCGCGAGCTTTCTAAGGGCGGACATATCAACGAGGACGTTCTCACTGTTTCGGGAACTCAGAAGGATCGTATCGCGGCTGCCCGCGATGCCGACGGCGAGATCGTTCACACCGTTGCTTCTCCGATAAGAAAAGACGGGGGTATTGCGATACTTAGCGGCAATCTCGCTTTGAACGGCTCTGTTGTAAAGCAGGGCGCGGTAAAGCCCGAGATGATGGATTTCACGGGAACGGCTCGCGTATTTGACGGTGAACAGGACGCTTGCGACGCGATACTCAGCGGCAAAATTCAGGCGGGCGACGTTGTTGTTATCCGCTATGAGGGACCTAAGGGCGGCCCGGGTATGCCCGAAATGCTTGCTCCCACGGCGGCGATAGTCGGCAAGGGACT
>DILZ01000012.1:25299-28759 GCA_002425305.1 Ruminococcaceae bacterium UBA5579 | reverse complement strand
GGTCACGTTTCGCCCGAGGCTGCGGAGGGCGGTCTTATCGCGTTTGTTGAGGACGGCGACAAGATACACATCGACATTCCCAACCGCAAGGTGGAACTGCTCGTTGACGATTCCGTTATTGAGGAGCGCAGGAAGAAGGGGATCAAAGCACCGCGCGAGTTTGAGGGTTATCTCAAGCGTTACGCGAAGATGGTGACTTCCTCCAATACGGGTGCGGTGTTTGAAAGCTGACGGTGAAAAGTTGACAGTTGATAGTTTTTGACGTGAGGCGACTGCAAAAAGGCGGATAAATAAACGCGGGCTGTTTTTTGCAGTCCGCGTTTTGCTCCGGGACATATTTTGACACGAAAAGTCGGGACATTTTCCGAAAAGCGTGGTATACTTGATATACAGCAGGGAGGGAAGCGTTATGGAATGGATAAAAGCGATAAGTGCGGCTATCGAGTATATCGAAAACAATCTTACCGGGGATATCTCGGCGGAGGAGATCGCGGGACAGGTGAATATTTCCCCGTTCTACTTTCAGAAGGGTTTCAGTTTGCTTTGCGGCTATACTGTGTCGGAATATATCCGCAGCCGCCGTCTGGCTCTCGCCGCGGGAGAGCTGTTGAACGGCGCAAAGGTCATTGATACAGCCGTGAAGTATTGCTACGATTCGCCCGACAGCTTCGCGAAAGCGTTTTACCGTTTCCACGGCGTTACTCCCTCTATGGCGCAGAAGAACTCAACAATGCTGAAGGGCTTCGCGCCGCTGAAGATCACATTGACATTGAAAGGCGGTAAGACTATGGATTACAGAATAGTAAAAAAAGAGAGCTTCGCGGTTCTGGGAGTTATGAGGAAATTCTCGTATGAGAGCGCGCAGACGGAGATCCCGAAGTTCTGGGATGAGCATAACAAAAGCGGAAACGACAAGTACGTCTGCGGAATGTTCGGCGTGTGCTTTGACGGCGAAATGAAGAATAGCGATTTCGACTATATGATCGCGGACGTCTACAACCCCTGCGTTGATATCCCCGAGGGCTTTGTGACGAAGGTGATCCCGGCGTTCACTTGGGCGGTGTTCCCGGTAAAGGGAGCGATGCCTGACGCATTACAGGACGTGAACAAGAAGATATTCTCGGAGTGGATGCCCGCTATCGGAGATTACGAGTTTGCGGCGGGCTACAGCATCGAGATGTACGCTGATCCCGCCGATTACCCCAAGGGGACGGAAGACGAAAATTACTACACCGAGATTTGGGTGCCTGTTAAGAAGAGGTAAGAGGTTAGAAAATAGAGCTTCCGGGTGATACAGAGAACCGCCGCTTGTATAAATCAAGTGGCGGTTTTGTTCTTTTCCGTCCAAGCCATACATATAGTATTGTATGGTTGAATTGAAATTAAAACGAATGGTTTTGTGTCTGGACTTCTCGTTTTTCGCGGTGATAGCGCTGTATCTGCTGCTGGACGACAGCGGNNCCGCTCTCGCGGCGTGTGCTATGCACGAAACGGCACACTTTATCGCTATGGCGGTGTTCGGAGTGAGCGTCGAGCGGCTCACTCTTTATGGGGCGGGAATACGGATAACGTCATCAAGGATTGAATATGTGAAACCGCTTTGCAAAGCGGTGATCCTCAGCGCGGGCTGTGTTGTGAATTTTGCGGCGGCTTTTGTGTTTGGGGTAGTTGGCGCGTATGCCGCGTCCGCCGTGAACCTGTTCACAGGTGTCTTCAATCTGCTGCCGATGGGGGAGCTTGACGGTGCGGGCTTGCTGAAAACAGTGGTGGTGTGTCATTGCAGAGCGGAAAATATTGACAAAGTAATGCGTGCGGCGGGNNCGGGTATTGTCTCGGCGGCGCTCTGCGCGGCGGCTGTTTTCGCGTTCGGCGGTGAATTGCCGCTAACTTTTGTAACAACTGCGCTTTACATTGTTTTTATGTCCAGCGGTAAAATATAGCTTGACATTCCGTATGAAATACTGTATAATATAATGTAGCGAATACATATTTTTTTAAAAGGAGAACTTATTATGAGATACGAAATTAAAGGCGAACCTATGCCGGTCGTGCTTGTTTATCTTGACCCGAACGAGGCTGTTATGTGTCAGAAGGGCGGTATGGCCTGGATGACGCCGAATATGAAGATGTCCACCAGTACCGGCGGATTCGGCAAGGCGATAGGGAAGATGTTCTCGGGCGAATCGATGTTCCAGAATACATATGTATCGGAGGGCGGTCCGGGGATGATAGCGTTCGCTTCGAACGTTCCCGGCTCTATAATCCCGTTGGACATCAGCAAAGGCGATATGATCGTTCAGAAGCGCGGATATCTTGCTTCTCAGCCATCCGTGGAGCTTTCGATCGCGTTTCAGAAAAAATTCAGCACGGGCTTCTTCGGCGGTGAGGGTTTCATTATGCAAAGACTTCACGGTCAAGGCATCGCGTTTATTGAGATAGACGGATATGTGGTCGAATACGACCTTCAGGCAGGTCAGCAGATGGTGATCGACACGGGCTATCTCGCGGCAATGACGGGTACCTGCACTATGGAGATCGCTTCCGTTAAAGGAATAGGCAACAAGCTGTTCGGCGGTGAGGGCTTCTTCAACACCGTTGTTACCGGCCCCGGAAAGATCTATATCCAGACTATGCCGATAAATCAGCTTGCCGGTGCTATCGGAGGACTTCTCCCTCGCGTTTGATCATCATATTCCCCCGCCGAAAGGCGGGGGAATAATAAAAAATCCCCAAAAATCGGAAAACCCCTTGCAATTTATATGAAAATGTGGTAAAATATTATTGCAGTAAATATTGCGGGCTGTTCCCGCTTATTTTAGAAAATTCGGAGGTCGGTATTATGAAGATTTTATATGCGGCAAGTGAGGCGCTGCCTTTCGCTGCAAGCGGCGGGTTAGCTGATGTTGCGGGCTCTCTGCCCAAGGCTCTGGTTCAGGCAGGGCACGACGCGAGGGTGGTTATGCCTTATTACGTCAACACCATAAAGCCCGAACAAAAGGAAAAAATGCGCTTTGTTACGAATTTCACCGTGCCTGTCGGCTGGAGAAGCCAGNNTTGCCAGTATTGCGGCGTGTTCTCTCAGGAGGTAAACGGCGTTACTTATTATTTCCTCGATAACGAGTTCTATTTTAAGCGTGACAACGGCCTTTACGGATATTATGATGACGCGGAAAGATATGTGTTCTTCAGCCGTGCGGTTCTGGAAATGCTGCGGCACATCGATTTCCATCCGCAGATCATCAACTCCAACGACTGGCAGTGCGCTCTTATCCCCGTTTACCACCACCTGTTCTATAAGAACGAGTGGGGCTTCGGCGATATCAAGAACGTGTTCACTATCCACAATATCGGCTATCAGGGACAATACGGGCTTGATCTTGTAAAGGATATCGTAGGCATTCCTCCCCAGAACGTCAACATAATCGAGTACGACCGCGACATCAACTTTATGAAGGGTGCT
>DILZ01000012.1:0-25265 GCA_002425305.1 Ruminococcaceae bacterium UBA5579 | reverse complement strand
GACCCGTGGTATTCTCACGGTCTGGACAGAATACTCCGCAATAAACAGTATAAGACGACCGGCTTCTTGAACGGTATTGACGTTGATCTCTACAATCCCGAAAAAGACCCGACTATCGCGGCGAAGTTCTCCGCCAAGAACCACAAGGGAAAGGCAGCGTGCAAGGCGGCTATTTTTGAGGAGTTCGGTATGCCGCAGTATGATATTCCGCTTATCTCGATGATCTCGAGATTTGCCGACCACAAGGGCTTCGACCTTGTTAAGTATGTGTTCGACGAGATAGTAGCTACCGATATGCAGGTGGTTATTCTCGGCTCGGGCGAGCATCAGTATGAGGACTTCTTCCAGGAAATGCATTGGCGTTATCCCGACAAGGTGGGCTTCTACAAAGGCTACAACCCGACACTCGCAAAGAAGATCTACGCGGGCTCGGATATGTTCCTTATGCCCTCTAAGAGCGAGCCGTGCGGTCTTGCGCAGATGATCGCGGCAAGATATGGAACAGTGCCGATCGTTCGCGCGACAGGCGGCCTTAAGGACAGTATTATCGATGCCGGAGATGATGGCATCGGATTCACGTTCCAAAGCTACAACGCTCACGATATGCTTGATGCTATCAGACGCGCAAAGGCTTATTATGACAACAAGAGCGACTGGAGCAAGCTTATGACACGCGGTATGAAGACCGACTTCAGCTGGGCGGCTTCCGCTAAGCTGTACATCGGGCTTTATAAGGAGCTTACCGGCGAATAATTTTACAATTTAACGCGGCAAACGCGGTTGAGAAACCGGATTTGCCGCGTTTTTAGGGGCTCTGCGCGGCGGTCGGTCTGCTGCCAAATACATTTTTTCTCCGAACAGAGGAGTAGCTGTTTAGAAAGGAATTTTGTTATGAAGAAAAGCTTGAATTACGCGTTGGCATACGCAATATTGGGAATGTGCTCCGGCGTGTTTTACCGTGAGTTCACGAAGCTCAACAATTTTACGGGAGTTACTGCTCTCGGCAAGGCGCACACGCACTTCTTTATGCTGGGAATGTTTATGTACCTTATCATAGCACTGTTTGCAAGACATTACGACCTGTATTCGATGAAGACGTTCAAGGCGTTCAGGGGAATTTACAACACAGGCGTGCCGATGACGGGCATAATGCTTATTATACGCGGGGTGTTCGACGTGCTTCCGGAGAAGCTTTCCGAAGGCTCGGATAAGGCTATTTCGGGAATAGCGGGCATAGGTCATATACTTATTGGCGTGGGTGTGGTTTTTCTTATTGTTACGCTGAAAAAATGCGCGGTAAGCTCTTCGGAAATTACAACAAAGTAAAATTTCAACGTGAATGGGTTTTAACTTAAAGTTCCATATATGGATAATTTTATGAAATAAGTAAGATTTTTCGTATTTGCTCTTGAAAAAATTTCCGTGATGTGGTATAATAGTTTAGATAAGTGTAAATACGAAACGAAAGGATCGTGAAAATATGTCAAAAATAGCCGTTTTGGGCTACGGGGTGGTAGGCTCGGGTACGGTGGAGGTCTTTTATAAAAACAAAGAAAGCCTTGAGAAAAAAGCCGGAGAGCCGCTTGATATAAAGTATATCCTGGATGTGAGAGATTTCCCCGATTCTCCGTATGCGGATAAGTTTGTTAAGGATTTCGACGTTATTCTTAATGACCCCGAGGTGAACGTGATAGCCGAGGTCATTGGCGGACTTAAGTTTTCTTACGGATATGTGAAGTCCGCGTTGGAGGCGGGAAAAAGCGTCGTTACGTCCAATAAAGAGCTGGTCGCCGCAAAGGGCGCGGAACTGCTGGCTATCGCAAAGGAAAAGAACGTTAACTTCTTCTTCGAGGCGAGCGTGGGCGGCGGGATACCGATAATCAAGCCGATACACGCGTGCCTTGAGGCGAACGAGATAGACGAGATAGCGGGTATCTTGAACGGAACGACCAACTTCATACTCACTAAGATGATACGCGACGGAATGGATTTCGACGAGTCACTGAAAATAGCGCAGGAGTTGGGTTACGCCGAGCACGACCCGACCGCCGACGTTGAGGGCATAGACGCGTGCCGAAAGATCTGCATATTGGCGTCGCTCGCGTTCGGGCGGCACGTTTACCCCGATAATGTACACACGGAGGGCATTACCAAGGTAACGCTCAGCGATGTTGAATATATGGAAAGCTATGGCGCAAAAATAAAGCTTATCGGCTGCGCGCGCCGCGAGGAGAACAACGAGATATCCATCGGAGTGTTCCCCGCGGTAATCAAGGACGAAAGCCAGCTTGCGGGAGTAAACGATGTGTTCAACGCGATTTTGGTGCGCGGTGACGCTACGGGAGACGTGGTGTTCTACGGGAAAGGCGCGGGCAAGCTGCCGACTGCTTCGGCAGTGGTATCGGATATCGTTTCTGCCGTGAAACATTCCGACACAAGCCGCTCGCTTACGTGGTCGGACAGCGATCAGGATTTTATCCGTCCGTTCGAGAGCTTCACCTGCGCGGAATACATTAGGCTTACAGCCAAAAATATCGACGTTACCAAAGCGGTCGTTAAGGCGGTTTTCGGCGACGTGGAGTATTTGTCCTCCAAAAATCAGCACGAGGGCGAGCTTGCGTTCGTGACGTGCGTTATGAGTGAACGGCNNCGATGCGTGCCTTAAGGTATCGGACGGCGCGGACATAGCGGCGAGAATTCGTGTACTTGATTATTGATCTTATGGAGGTAAAGCGATGAGTGATTTAGAAAAGCCGAAGTACGGGCGTGTGCTTCTTAAGCTCAGCGGAGAGGCTCTGGCTGGAAAAAAGGATATGGGTCTTGATTTCCCGGCTATCGAGAACATTTGCTCGAGCATCAAAAAAACTGCCGACGCGGGTGCGCAGATAGGTATCGTAGTAGGTGGCGGCAACTTCTGGAGAGGACGCGATGAAAAGACCTCCGACCGTGCGCGCGGCGACCATATCGGTATGCTTGCGACAACGATGAACGCTCTTGCGGTTGCGGATGTTCTTGAGGGCTTGGGCGCTACCGTTCGTGTTCAGACCGCCATTACTATGCAGCAGGTCGCGGAGCCGTTTATTCTCGGCAAGGCGTTGCGCCATATGGAAAAGGGCAGGATCGTCATTTTCGGGTGCGGCACGGGCAACCCGTTCTTCTCAACAGACAGTGCGGCGGCGCTGCGTGCGGCAGAGCTTAAGGCGGACGTGATATTGAAAGCGACTATGGTCGACGGTATTTACGATAAAGACCCCAAAAAGTTCTCGGACGCTGTAAAGTATGACGTTATCACTCATCACGACGTGCTTGTAAAGCGTCTTCAGGTAATGGACGGCGCGGCGGCTTCGATAAGCACCGACAACAATATACCGATAATCGTTTTTGACCTCAGCCGTCCCGACAACATTTATGACGCGGTTATGGGAAAGCAGGTCGGAACGCTTGTCACAAGACACAAACCTAAAGAAAACGCTTAATTTTATTGTCAGATTGGAGAATGATTATGAAAGAAGTCCTTGATAATACAAAAGAGAGAATGGGCAAGTGCATAAACGCTCTCGAAAGCGAGCTTGGCACTATCCGAGCTGGCAGAGCCAACCCCACGGTGCTTGATAAGATCACGGTCGATTATTACGGCGCGCCCACGCCGATAAATCAGATGGCAAGCATCTCCGTTGCAGAGGCGAGAATACTTGTGGTCCAGCCGTATGACGCTTCGCAGCTGAAGCCCATTGAAAAGGCTATTCAGGCAAGCGATCTCGGTATCAATCCCGCGAACGACGGCAGAGTGCTGAGAATTACTTTCCCGCAGCTTACCGAGGACAGACGTAAGGAACTTTGCAAGCAGGTCAGCAAGATTTGCGAGGAGAGCAAGGTCGCTGTGCGTAACGTTCGCCGTGACGCTATGGATAAGATAAAGGCAAAGAAAAAGGCGAACGAGATCACCGAGGACGATGTTAAAGAGGGCGAAAAGGACGTTCAGAAGCTCACCGACAAGTTTGTTGAAAAGATAGACAAGATCGGCGAGGAAAAAAATAAGGAAATAATGGCTATTTAATGGAACGATCGGATATGCCGCAGCACATTGGCTTTATTATGGACGGAAACGGGCGTTGGGCAAAAAAACGCGCAATGCCGCGGAATTTCGGACATAAGCAGGGCGCGTCGGTGTTTAAGAAAACGATAAATTGGTGTCGGGAGTTTGGCGTTCGCGCGGCGACTTTTTATGCGTTTTCCACGGAGAATTGGAAGCGTCCCGAGGACGAGGTAAAGGGGATAATGAACCTTTTGCGGCAGTATATCAAGGACATACGCGCGATGGCTAAGGAAAACGTCCGCTTTGTTTTTATCGGCGATCTTTCCGCGTTTGAAGATGATATCCGCGTAGAACTGCTTGATATTATGGACACCTCCAAGGAAAACAACGAATTTATCGCAGGCGTGGCACTGAACTACGGCGGAAGAGCCGAGATAGCGAACTGCGCAAGGAAACTTGCCGAAAAGTGCGTTTCGGGCGAGCTTGAGCCGGAGGATATAACCGAAGAGCTTATCGAGAACGTGCTGTACACGCGTGAGTTTCCGCCGCTTGATCTGGTGATAAGGCCAAGCGGAGAGCAGCGCCTGTCGAACTTCCTGATATGGCAGGCGGCATATGCGGAGTTTGTGTTTATGGATGTGCTTTGGCCCGATTTTAAGAAAAAAGACCTGGAACATGCGATTAAGGAATTTGCGGGGCGTTCCCGCAGGTTTGGCGGAGTGTAATCCGGTCGGAAAGAGACGCTTATGCTGAAACGAATAATATCCGCGCTTGTTGGATGCGTTGTGGGCATTACTGCTCTGATATTGGATAACTTCTACATTTATCTGGGGTTGTTGTCGGTGTTTTCGGCGATAGGCGTGTGGGAGCTTATTCACGCTGTGCGGTGCGACAAGCACAAGTTTATCACGTGGTTTTGCGTGGCGTTCGCGTTCGGAGAGATACCGCTTTTTGTTGTCGATGATTTTAGACCCTACAGATTTTTGGCTTTTCTCACATTGGTGATGACTTTGGTGTGCGCTATGCTGTTTGGGCACAAGAAGACAACTTTTGTTGAGATCTCGTGCTGCGGAGCGGCAACGTTTGTTATCCCGATGGCTATGAGCTGTATTTTGTCCACAAGATATGTGTACGCGGAATATCTACCCGGCGTTTATCTGCTTGTTTATCTGCTGTTTTGCGCGTGGCTCGGAGATTCGGGAGCGTTCTTTGTGGGAACGTTTCTTGGAAAGCACAAGCTATGCCCCGAAATCAGTCCGAAAAAGACTGTTGAGGGATTGATAGGAGGAATACTTACAGTTGGCGTCGCGGTTACCGTACAGGCGCTTGTATACAACAACCTGCTTCCAAGCACGATCAAGATGAACTATGCTGTAATTATTCCCGTTGGAATGGCCGCTTCCGTTATGGGGGTTTTGGGCGACCTTTCCGCGTCCGTTATAAAGAGGCAGTATGACGTCAAGGATTTTGGAAATGTTATGCCCGGTCACGGCGGGATACTTGACAGGTTTGACAGCGTGTTGTTTGTAGCACCGTTTGTTTATGTTGTGTTTTCATATCTGTCGCCGTCGGTTTAATTATGAAACCTTCCCATTCGCCAATCCGAATGGGTGATTTTTTGATTAGGGAATATGTGTTAACATTCGGTAAACGAGGTAATTATGGATAAAATAATATTGTTGGGTTCTACCGGTTCAATAGGCAAGCAGACATTAGACGTGTGCAGGGCGCATAATATAGAGGTGAGGGCTTTGTCCGCCAACAGCGGCGTCGAGCTGCTTGAGCAGCAGGCGCGCGAGTTTTCGCCCGAATATGTCGTCATTGCTGACGAGGATTTTTACGGCGATCTGAAGCAGCGGCTCTCCGATACGAGTATCAAGGTGCTTGCAGGAGAAAAGGGGCTTTGCGAGGTGTCGGCGCTGCCAAAGTGCAAGGTCGTGAACGCGATAGTCGGAATGGCGGGTCTTGTGCCCACGCTCTCCGCAATAAAGGCAGGGAACGACGTCGCGCTTGCCAACAAGGAAACGCTGGTATCGGGTGGTCCGCTTGTAATAGACGCGGTAAAACGCGCGGGAGTAAAGCTTATCCCGATAGACAGCGAACATTCGGCGATATTTCAGTGCTTGCAGGGCGCGGGCGACAACCGTTTCTCAAAGATCATACTCACCGCATCCGGCGGTCCTTTCTTCGGGAAAACGCGTTTGGAGCTTGCTGCCGTGACCAAGGAACAGGCTTTGGAACACCCGAATTGGGATATGGGAGAGAAGATAACCATCGACAGTGCCACGCTGATGAATAAGGGTCTGGAGCTTATCGAAGCGGTGTGGCTGTTCGGCGCATCTCCCGATGAGATCGAAATAGTTGTTCAGCGGCAGAGCATAATCCATTCTGCGGTGGAGTTTGAGGACGGCGCGGTAATAGCTCAGCTTGGAAGTGCGGATATGAGGCTGCCTATACAGTACGCGCTGACGTACCCCGAGCGGATAGAGTGCCCCGCGAAGAAGCTCTCGCTGACGGAGCTGGAGCAGCTCACGTTCGGTAAGCCCGACGAGGACACGTTCGAGTGCCTTGCTGCGGCAAAGCGTGCGATAGTCAAAGGCGGAAACGCTCCCTGCGCGGTGAACTGCGCAAATGAGGCTGCCGTTCGGCTGTTTTTGGAGAATAAAATACGCTTTTTGGACATCGGCGACGCCGTGAGCGGTGCGTTGGAGAACGTAAAATTTATTGCTAAACCCACGCTTTACGAGCTGAAAAGCACCAAAAAAGCGTCGGAGGAGTTCGTCCTAAAGAAATTCGGATACTCCAAATAATCGGGAGGAAATATGTCGATAGTTATTGCGATACTGATTTTCTGCGTTATCATTTTGCTGCACGAGTTCGGGCATTTTATCGCCGCCAAGGCGTGCGGTATCTATGTTAAGGAATTTGCGCTGGGAATGGGACCCGCGCTGCTTCGTAAAAAGGGCAAGGAAACGGAGTATACTCTGCGCGCCATACCGATAGGCGGTTTCTGTGCGTTTGAGGGAGAGGACGGCGGCGCGACCGAGGAGGAAAAGCTGCGAAACCCGAGAGCGTTTAACGCCCGTCCGGTGTGGCAGCGAATGATAGTTATACTTGCCGGACCTATTATGAACCTCATCCTCGGTTTTATCGTTTCGCTTGTTATGGTGTGCAGTATGGAGTATATTCCGTCCACTACCATACACTCGTTTGAGGAGCAAAGCATTACAAGCGAGTATCTTATGCCGGGCGACGAGATATTGAGCATCGAAGGTCTGACGATATTTACCGACAGAGATATAAGCTACAAGCTGCTGAACAGTGACCGCAGAAATGAAAAGGGCAATCTAGTTTATGATTTCAGGATAAAGAGAAACGGCGAGGTCATCACTGTTCCCGATGTTGAGTTTTACACTACGGAGAAGGAGGACGGTACTGCCGACCTTCATTTTGACCTTGTTATCCTTGCTAAGGAAAAGACATTCGGGTCGGTGATCTCGCAGAGCTGGCGCGAAAGCTGCTCTACCGCGCGCGTTATCGTTATGACGCTTGTGGATATGATACGCGGAAAGTACGGCTTGAATGACCTGTCCGGACCTATCGGTGTGGGTACGGTAATAACCGAGGCGGTGAAACATTATTCGCTGGCGGATATCCTGTATATCGTGGCGCTTATCACAATTAATGTCGGAGTATTCAACCTGCTGCCCATACCTGCTCTTGACGGCGCAAGGTTCATTTTCCTGCTAATAGAGCTTATCCGCCGTAAGCCCGTAAAGCCCGAGGTGGAGGGTACTATCCACGCCGTGGGAATGGCGCTTATGCTTGTTTTGATGATCGTTGTGACATTTGGAGACATACGCAAGCTGTTTACGGGAGGATTTGCGTGAGAAAAGTAAAAAAAGTAAAGTGCGGCGGGTTGGAGTTTGGCGGAGNNGGAGGGCGAGTCTATGTGCAGTCTATGCTGAACGTTCCTGCCGATGACGCGGAACGCAGCGCTGAACAAGCGAGGGAGCTTGAAGCAGCGGGATGCGAGGTTATCCGAGCCGCTGTTCCCCGAATTGAGGACGTGCGGCTCATCACCGCGCTGAAAAAAGCGGTGAGCGTACCGATAGTCGCGGATATCCACTTCGATCATAAAATTGCGCTTGCGTGTGTTGAAGCAGGTGTTGACAAGGTGCGCATAAACCCGGGAAATATCGGCGGCGCGGAGAACGTTAAGGCGGTTGCGGACGCGTGCCGAAAAAACGGCGTCCCGATAGGNNGGAACGGCGGCTCGCTGGAGCGGGAGCTTTTGGCAAAATACAGCAGCCCCACGCCCGAAGCCCTTGCGGAAAGCGCGTTAAATCACGTTAAGTTGCTTAATGACTGCGATTTTGACGATATCGTCATCAGTCTGAAATCCTCGGACGTTCGTCTGACGATAGCGGCGTATCGGCTGCTTGCCGAACAGACCGATTATCCGTTACATCTCGGTGTAACTGAGGCGGGAACGGAACGTATGGGACTTATTAAGTCCTCGATAGGGATAGGTTCGCTTCTCTGCGACGGCATAGGCGATACTNNATCGCTCACCGCCGACCCGATAAAAGAGGTCTATGCCGCGAAGGATATACTTAGAGCTTGCGGTTTGGGCGGCGGCGTTGAGATCATTTCCTGTCCAACCTGCGGGCGCACTAAAATTGACCTTATTTCGCTTGCGAACCGTGTTGAGGAGATGCTGCGCAGTGTGGATAAGCCAATAAAGGTCGCCGTAATGGGCTGCGCCGTGAACGGACCCGGTGAGGCCCGTGGAGCGGATATCGGCGTTGCAGGCGGAAACGGCGAGGCGCTGCTGTTTAAAAAGGGCGAGATATTGCGAAAGATACCGGAAAATAAAATATTGGAAGAACTGAAAAAAGAGATAGATATGATGTGAGAAAGGATAAGGCAAATGAACGCTACGNNAAAAACATTTTCGTCGTTGGATTAATAGCGAACGGAAAAATATTGAAAATAGTAAGCGACGAACAGAAAAATGTTATGAACATAAATATGCAGTTTGACGAGCTTGTTCCCATGGAAGAGCTTTTCAAGGCAAACGAGCAGATTTCGGTGCTTCTTGACGGAGTAAACGCCACTATTTATCCGAAATATTTCCCCGAACTGTTTTCTGAGGATTACATATTTGAAATAATTGAGTTTCTTAAAAAGAAAAATACAGTAATACAAAACTATTTTGACGGAGCTGAGATATCCAACGACGAAAATGTTTTTGAGATAACGTTGCTTTCGGGCGGAAAGGGAGTTCTGGAGGGTCTGGGGATAGACAGGAAAATCGAAACTTTTGTGAAAGGTTTTTTCGACAAGCTCATCACTGTTAAATTCTCCTCGCCGAATGAGCAAGCCCCCGATGACTATTTGAACCGTGAACAGCCCGTTGTGGTGGTGGACAAGCTGCCGGAAAACTATGCGCCGGATAAACAGGCGGGGGCTGCGGGAAAAAAGCGGCAGTCCGGTGCGCAGAAATTCGCGTCGGAACCTACCGAGATAACGCTTCCATTTGTTAACGAGCATTTTGAAAGCAAGGCTATGCTGTTTTACGGCAAGGGGAAATTTGAAGCCCCCGAGCCAATGGCCGAAGCGTGGAACGATCAAGACCTTGCTACTGTTTGGGGAACGGTGTTTAAGGTCGATGAGCGAACCTCGCGCGACGGCAACACGTTCATCTACACTGCGTATTTTTCCGATAAGACGTCCTCGCAGATACTTAAGATCATTACAAAAACAGAGAACGCCGACGTCATTAGGAAAAATATATTCAATGGGAAGGCACTGATAGTACAAGGAAAGTTTGAGTTCGATTCGTTTTCCAAGGAACTCAACATACGTCCAAATTCCATTGCGAGCTTAAAGCTCCATTCACGAAAAGACAACGCCGAGAAAAAGCGTGTGGAGCTGCATATGCATACGAATATGTCTGATATGGACGCGATGACTCCGGCGGCGGAGCTTATAAAGCAAGCACACGAGTGGGGACACCCCGCTGTTGCGATAACAGATCACGGAAATTTGCAGGCATACCCCGAGGCGATGAACACAATTGAGGCAATAAACCGTGACGGCGGGAATATGAAAATGATCTATGGCGTGGAAGCGTACTTTGTCAACGACAGCGGTACGCTTGTATCGGGCTGCGCGGACTATTCCGTTGACGGCGAAATGATCATATTCGACCTCGAGACCACGGGATTGAACCGCGAGAATGACAGAATAACCGAGATAGGCGCCGTGAGGATCAAGAACCGCGAGATCGTTGAGGAGTTCCAAACTTTCGTGAACCCCGAGATACCGATATCCGATGAGATCACCGAGCTTACCGGGATAACCGATGAAATGGTTGCCGATGCTCCTAAGGAAAAAGAGGCGGTGGAAGAGTTTATCAAGTTCGCGGGAAATGCCGTGCTTGCAGCCCACAACGCCGATTTCGATACGTCCTTTATCAGAGCCGTATGCGGAAGACAGGGAATAGAATATAAGTTTACATTTGTCGATACTTTAAAGATTTGCAGAGCGGCAATGCCGAATCTTCGCAGTCACAGGCTGGATGCGGTCGCCAAAGAGTACAAGCTCGGCGATTTCAACCACCACCGCGCGATCGATGACGCGAAAATTCTCGCGGGAATATGGCTCAAGCTGCTTGCAAACACAGCGAAGCTCGGCAAGCTGGAAAAGCTGGGCGATTTCAACAGGCTGCTCGACGGCAAAGACGTCAAGAGCCTGCCTACTTATCATATGATAATTCTGGTTCAAAACAATGTCGGGCTTAAAAATCTTTACAAGCTGGTTTCGCTTTCCAACCTCGAGTATTTCCACAAAAGACCGCGTATTCCGCTCTCGGAGCTGAAAAAGTATCGAGAGGGACTGATAATCGGTTCGGCGTGTGAGGCTGGAGAGCTTTTCCGCGCTATACTCGATAACAAGACCGAGGAGGAAATCGAAAAGATCGCCGAGATTTACGACTATCTTGAAATACAGCCTATCGCGAACAACGATTTCCTGCTTCGCAAAGGTACGGTTCGTGATGAAGAGGGTCTGCGTAAGCTGAACAGGCGAATAGTCGATTTGGCGGACAAGCTCGGAAAGCCTTGCGTTGCGACCTGCGATGTTCATTTCAAGGACGCTGAGGACGCGATTTTCCGTACCATTTTACAAGCCGGTCAGGGTTATCCCGACGCTGATCATCAAGCACCGCTCTATCTCCGCACGACCGATGAGATGTTAGCGGAGTTTGCGTATCTAGGCGAGGAAAAGGCTTTCGAGGTAGTTGTGACCAACACAAACAAGATTGCCGATATGATAGACGGCACGGTTCGTCCCATACCAAAGGGAACGTATACACCGTCGCTTCCCGGAGCGGAGGAGGAACTGCAGCAACTCTGCTGGGACAGAGCGATGGCGTGGTACGGCTATAAGGGCAAAATACCGGAGATAGTTGAAAACCGCCTTAATAGGGAGCTTGACGCTATCATCAAATACGGCTTCTCGGTGCTTTATATGATAGCGCAGAAGTTAGTTAAATTCTCCGAGGACAATGGGTATTTGGTTGGTTCGCGAGGTTCGGTAGGATCTTCATTCGTTGCGATAATGTCCGGTATTTCCGAGGTGAACCCGCTGGCTCCTCATTATCGCTGCCCGAAATGCCGCTACAATGAATTTATAACCGACGGATCCGTTGGTTCGGGCTTCGATCTTCCGCCGAAATCCTGCCCCGACTGCGGCACGGATATGATACGTGACGGTCATGATATACCGTTCGAGACATTTCTTGGATTCAAGGGCGACAAAGCCCCCGATATCGACCTCAACTTTTCGGGAGAGGTTCAGGGAAAGGTTCACAGATACACGGAAGAGCTGTTCGGTAAAGACCACGTTTTCAAGGCGGGGACTATTTCCGCCGTCAAGGACAAGACCGCATACGGCTTCGTTAAAAAATACAGCGAGGAGCGCGGTATCGTTTACAATAACGCAGAGATCGAGCGTTTGACTATCGGCTGCACGGGTGTAAAACGAACCACTTCTCAACACCCCGGCGGAATGGTGGTTGTGCCCAATGACTATGAGGTATACGACTTCACAGCTATTCAGCACCCCGCCGACAAGACCGAGGGCGATATGATAACTACGCATTTCGACTTCCACGCGCTGCACGATACGATACTCAAGCTTGATGAGCTGGGACACGATGTTCCGACTCTCTACAAGCATTTAGAGGATATGACAGGCATCAAGATAGCGGATGTACCCACATCCGATCCCGCAGTGTACAAGCTTTACACATCAACCGAACCGATCGGGCTTACGAAAGAGGATATTGGAGTGGAGTGCGGAACCTGGGGTATCCCCGAGTCCGGAACGGACTTTGGTATGCAGATGCTTATCGACGCACAGCCGAAATGCTTCTCCGATCTGCTTCAGATATCGGGATTATCGCACGGAACAGATGTTTGGCTGGGCAACGCGAAGGATCTTATTCTAAACGGAACGTGTACGATAAGCGATGTGATCGGTACTCGTGACAGCATTATGGTTTACCTTATGCATAAGGGGCTTGAGCCCTCGATGGCATTTAAAATTATGGAGATCACGCGAAAGGGCAAGGCGAAAAAAGATTTCACAGAAGAAATATATAAGGCCTTTAAGGAGCATAACGTCCCGCAATGGTATATCGACAGCTGCTTAAAAATAAAGTATATGTTTCCTAAAGCTCACGCGGCGGCGTATGTTATGGCAGCGGTTAAGCTCGCGTGGTTCAAGATCTATCATCCTACGGAATTTTACGCTGCAACGCTTATAAAGCACACGGAAAACATCGAGCTTGAGACAGTCCTAAAGGGAAAGGATGCCGTAAAGCAGCGCATCACCGACATCAAGACTATCAACAAGCCCTCCGCCAAGGAGGAGGCAAAGCTTGAGGCGCTTCAGCTTATTTTGGAGCTTATGTGCCGCGGCATCGAGCTTCTTCCCGTGGACGCGCGAAAATCAATGGCGACCGCTTATGCTGTGGAGGACGGAAACATCCGCCTGCCGTTGAATGTTGTGTCCGGCTGCGGAGAAAACGCGGCAGTAAAGCTCAAAGAAGCGATAGATTCGGACGACGACCTCAGCATCGATGAGATACAACAGATAAGTGGTGTAAACAGCTCTGTTATTGAGAAACTTAAGGAAATGGGAGTGTTTGCGGGATTTCATCAATCGGCGCAATTCTCGCTGTTTGATTTGTAATTCTGCCGTGTGTCATTCCACATTGTTGAATAATAATGTTGTTTGTGCCGAAATAAAACGCGCTGCTTGACAAACGCGATACAATGTGTTACTATATTAAGGTAATGAGATATCGCGTTACTATGATAAAGTGAAAGGAATATGTGATTTTGAGAAGAAAGGATCTGCTGACACCGGAAGGAACGCGCGATCTGCTGTTCGAAGAATGTGCGGCAAGACGAGCTGTTTCCGAAAGAATAACGGGGCTGTTCGAGAGCTACGGCTACTCGGAGGTAGTTACTCCCGGTTTGGAATTTTACGACGTTTTTAATAGTAAGGGGAGATATTTTCCCCCGGAAACTATGTACAAGCTTGTTGACGGAAAGAACCGCCTTATGGTGCTCCGTCCCGACAGTACCATACCGATAGCGCGGCTTGCTGCAACGCGTCTGCGCGGCGTGGATCTGCCGCTGAAGCTGTTTTACAGTCAGAACATTTTTATGGTGAACCCCAAGGACAGCGGGCGTGATGATGAGATAGCTCAAAGCGGAATCGAGATACTTGGCGGGAACAGCGAGGCGGCGGAATATGAGGCGTTGATGCTAGCGGCAAAGGCGCTTTTGGCGTGTGATGGAGATTTTCGCCTTGAGATTGGCGACAGCGGCATTTTCCGCGCTCTTATGGAAAGCTATAACTGCGATGAAAAAGCGGCGGAGAATATCCGGTGTGCTATTGAGAATAAGGAACTGGCGGCTCTCGACAGGATATTCGAGACACCTGTTTGTCAGGAGGAGGAAGCGTTTAAGGCACTGCCGAGATTGTTTGGCGGCTTTGAGGTGTTTGAGGAGGCACGGAGGGTTTTGTGCGGCGATGCAATGGAGCGGAAGCTCGCACGGCTTGAAAGACTCTGCCGCGGACTTTGCCTGATAGTTCCCGAGGATAAGATACGCGTTGATCTCGGTCTGGTCCACAAAAAGGATTACTATACGGGTATAATTTTCCGCGGATACATTGAGGGTTATGGTCAGCACGTGCTTTCCGGCGGACGCTATGATACTTTGCCGGGAGATTTCGGCAGAGATGCGGCGGCGGTAGGCTTTGCGGTGAACGTCGAGGCGGCGGCGCGGATTCTGCTTCAAAAGGACAGAGCGCGTTTCGGAAAAGCTCCCGATGTTCTCGTGTTCGGGGGGAAAGGTGCGGAGATCGCGGCCCTCAAGCACTGCGATAAGCTCATTTCAGATGGAATGACGGTATACAATTTCCTTGGTGAATGTCCCAAATGCGCAGCGAAATACGCAAAAGCACATAACATTCGACGTGTCGATATTGTAAGCGAGGACGGCGCCGTTACAAGCGAGGAGGTGTGAGCGTGGAGAACAGAAAGGTAAGAATTGCGCTCACAAAAGGGCGTATAGAGGACAAGGCGGTCGAGCTTCTTGAGAAGATCGGCTATGACGTTTCGGAGCTTAGAAATAAAGGAAGGCGTCTGATACTCAACATACCGAACGAGGGTATTGAAGTGGTTCTCGCAAAAGCGGCGGACGTTATTACTTATGTGGAGCACGGTGTGTGCGATCTCGGCATTGTGGGCAAGGATACGATAATGGAGCACGGCGGGAAGTTCTATGAGATCGCCGACCTCGGTTTCGGCAAGTGCGAATTTGCGCTTGCCGTGAAAAAAGGCGCGGATTTCTACGAGGGTTACGGCGTAAAGACCGTCGCAACTAAATATCCCGAGGTAACGCGGATGTTTTTTGAGGAGCGAGGGATCGACGTTGATATCGTGAAGATAGAGGGTTCTGTGGAGCTTGCGCCGCTTGTCGGCCTTGCTGATGGCATTGTTGATATAGTAGAAACGGGTACGACCTTGCGCGAAAACGGACTGGAGGTGTTCGACCACGTTGCGCCGATATCGGCGCGGCTTATCGTCAACACCGTAAGCGTTAAACTGAAGCAGGAGCGCATTTTGGAGATCGTAGGACTTATCAAGGAGAGTTTGAAATGATAAAGATCATAAAAGCAAACGGCGATGAGAAGAAGTTTCTCGCCGAGGTGGAAAAAAGAGCGGGCGAGGTAAACGCCGAGGTCGAAAAGACCGTCAAGGCTATTCTGGAGGACGTTAAGGTGAATGGCGACAAAGCAGTCAAGGCGTATACCGCGAAATTTGACTGCCCTAATGCGCAGTATTACCGCGTTCCCGATGAGGCAATACAGGACGCGCTTACCGAGGCGAACGAGAAGTCGCCCGATTTCGTGAACGCTATGCTGAACGCCGTCGAGAACATCACCGCGTTTCACACCCGCCAAAAGCGCGAGGGCTTCTGCGTTACCGAGGAGAACGGTGTTATAATGGGACAGCGTGTTCGCGGTCTTGATAAAGTCGGGCTGTACGTTCCGGGCGGCACGGCGGCTTATCCGTCCTCTGTGCTGATGAACGCGATACCTGCAAAGATTGCGGGCGTAAAAGAGATCGTTATGGTAACTCCGCCGCTGAAGGACGGCACGGCAAACAAGGATATTCTCGTTGCCGCCGCTCTTTGCGGAGTTGACAGCATTTACCTCGCGGGCGGAGCGCAGGCAATAGCGGCGCTTGCGTTCGGCACGGAGGAGATACCTCGCGTGTCAAAGATAGTCGGACCGGGCAATATTTTCGTCGCAACGGCAAAGAAGCTGGTTTACGGCACGGTGGATATTGATATGGTCGCGGGACCGAGTGAGATACTCGTAATTTCCGATGAAACCGCAGACCCGAAATATCTTGCCGCCGATCTGATGTCGCAAGCGGAGCACGACAAGCTTGCGTCCGCTATTATGGTGACGACAAGTATGGAGGTCGCGGAACGGACACAAGCCGAGATAGAGCGGCAGTCCGCAATGCTTTCCCGTAAGGAGATTATTGACGCGTCTCTTGACAACTACGGCGGCATCATCGTTTGCGATACTATGGATTACGCGGTCGAGATAGCGAACACGATTGCTCCTGAGCACTGCGAGGTCGTTGCCGAAAACCCGCTTGAATACATCGGCAAACTCGACAACGTGGGGTCGCTGTTCCTTGGACAGTACTCTCCTGAGCCGCTCGGCGATTACTACGCGGGACCAAATCACGTTCTGCCGACAAGCGGCACGGCGCGGTTCTACTCACCGCTCGGCGTGGACAGCTTCATCAAGCGTTCGAGCTACATTTATTACACGAAGGACGCGCTTCTTGACGCGGCGAACGACATTATTCTGATAGCGGAGCGCGAGCAGCTTACGGCGCACGCGAATTCGATAAAAGTCAGAAAGGAAAACTGAAATGGACAAGATCTGGGAAGAGATGTATAATGCGGCGAAAGCTGTGATATCTCCCCGTAAAATATCAGAATACGTGACGGCGGGTGAGGTCTCGGCAGCGATACTTTCAAAATCGGGCAAGATATACACGGGCGTGTGCGTTGACACCTGCTCGACGCTAGGTATTTGCGCGGAGAGAAACGCGATATTTAATATGATAACAAACGGCGAACGCGAGATGTCGCGGGTGCTCGCGATACTTCCCGACGGCAGCAGCGTCGNNTATACATCTCTTCCCAGATCTTATGGTGCAGCTTATGCCCGACGGCTACAAGGATATCGAGATAATGCTCGACCGTGAGACGGAAAAGACCGTTACTCTCGGGGAGATAACGCCCGAATGGTGGATATAGGAAGTTGACAATTATTGCTTTGAATTAAGGAGAACAAAATGGGAAGAAACGCGGAAATTTCACGCACGACCAAAGAAACAGACATCGCCGTTAAGTTGAACCTTGACGGTGGAGATGTTGAGATAAACACGGGAATAGGTTTTTTAGACCATATGCTTACCGCTTTGGGAGTTCACGGCGGCTTCGGGCTTTCCGTGACTTGCAAGGGCGATTTGTATGTTGACGGTCACCACACCGCCGAAGATGTGGGAATAACTCTCGGACAGGCGTTTGCCAAAGCGCTCGGCGACAAGAGCGGCATAATGCGGTTCGGTTCGGCGTTTATCCCGATGGACGAGAGTTTGGGCTTCTGTTCGCTTGATATCAGCGCAAGACCGTTCCTTGTATTCAACGCGGAGTTCGATAACGAGCGCGTGGGCGAGTTCGACACCTGTCTTACCGAGGAGTTTATGAGAGCGTTTGCGTTCAATGCGGGGATAACGCTGCACTTGCGCACAGAGTACGGCTCGAACGATCACCACAAGATAGAGGCTTTGTTCAAGGCACTTGCGTATGCTCTCAAAGCCGCTACAAGACCTAATGCGGACGGCGGTGCGGTATCTACAAAGGGAACGCTGTAATGCGCGGCTACAACGTTATCGCGGTGTTCTCGTTCGATAGGCGTGAAATGCTGATGTGCAGGCGCGTCAAAGACCCGTACAAGGGCTTGCTGAATATGGTCGGCGGAAAGATCGAGCAAGGCGAGGAGGGCTATGCGGCGGCATACCGCGAGCTGTTCGAGGAAACGGGAATAACGCAGGCGGATATTCGTATCGTTCATTTAATGGATTTTACCTATCCGCTTTGCGATGAGTACGTCGAGGTATACGCCGGCGGCTTGAAGAGCGAGGTCACACTCCGCGAGGAGAAAAATCCGCTGCTGTGGATTAGCGCAGACAGCAACTTCTTTGATATGACGAAGTACGCCGGAGAGGGTAATATCGGGCATATTATGGAGCATATCAAGCTGCATTGGACGGAGGTTTTCGATGAACACATTTGAGATACACGGAATTCATTTTGGGTGGTTTCAGGTCTGCTTTACACCGCACGGCGAAAAGCAAGGATGGCTGACAAATTCGGATTATATGCAATGCGACGCGCCGAGACTGTTCCTTGACGCTCTGGCGGATATTCTTGAGGAAAAATCAGCCGAGGAATGGCTCTGCTGGCAGGACGAGCCGGGAGCTTATATTCTGCGCCTTGCGCTTCAAGACGGAAAGGTCGCGGTGGAGATATTCCTTGCTCCCGATTCGATTGAATTGCCGTATAGAGGTATGGAGCTTGCTTCTGTAAAAAAAGAGTTCGATTACAAAAATTCTTTTGAGATAAAGCGGCTGCTCGACGACGTTCTGGTTGAATTTTCGCTGTACGAAAACGGGAACGGCTTGCGGCTCTACAATAAGCATTGGGATGAATTTCCCGAAAAGGAGTTTCTGCGGCTGAAAAAGTTTGCCGAAGAGTTCGACAAAGGTCTTGATAAATACAGCAAGCTGTTTTGTTTAACATATTAAGGAAGGTCAAGAGAATGATCGCAATTATTGATTACGGCGCGGGAAATCTGTTCAGCGTAAAGAACGCGCTGGATTTCCTTTGTTTTGAGAATAAGATAACAAGCTCGGCGGACGATCTGAGAGCGGCGGACAGGCTGATACTCCCCGGAGTGGGCGCGTTCCCCGACGCTATGCGGATGCTCTCCGAAAGCGGGCTTATAGACGTTATCAAGGAAGAAGTCCAAAAAAAGCCGCTTTTGGGTATTTGTCTGGGTATGCAAATGCTGTTCGAGAAAGGCTATGAGTTCGGGGAAACGGACGGATTGGGGCTTATCAAAGGCTCTGTGAAGCTGATGAAGCCAAAAGATCTGGCGATACCGCATATCGGGTGGAATTCGCTGGAATTCAACGAAAAATGTTCGCTTCTCGATAACGTGAAAAACGGTGAGTATGTCTACTTTGTCCATTCATATGCAGCGGAGTGCCCCGGCGAGTTTGTCGCGGCGTACTGCGATTACGGTGCGAAAGTTCCCGCGCTGGTGCAGAACGGGAACGTGTTCGGCGCACAGTTTCACCCGGAAAAGAGCGGAGAAACGGGGCTGAATATTTTAAGGAGCTTTGAAGCGTTATGACATTTCGCGAAGAAAAAGGCGATTTGTTCGCTGAGGAGATACTCTCAAATTACGTGCTGTGCCACTGTATAAGCTCGGATTATGCTCTCGGCGCGGGGATAGCGAAAGCGTTTGCCGAAATGGGCGTTAAAAAACAGCTTTGCGAGAAATATTCGAAGCAATGGCAGGGCAGGGGATACTGCCTAATAACCGAAACAAACGGCGTTACGGTGGTCAACCTGGTGACTAAACAGCGGTATTTTCACAAGCCTACGCTCGAAACGCTGAGGCAGGCGCTGGAGGACTTCCGCGAACAAATCTTTGAATCAGAATTACCGAATATCGCAATGCCCAAAATCGGCTGCGGATTGGATAAGCTGCTGTGGGAGGACGTTCGAGAGGTGATAAAGGACGTTTTCGGCGGTACGGATATTGATATTATCGTGCGTTATTTGTAGGAATTGCGCAAAAGAAAACTTTTACGCAATAAGTGGTGAGCTTGCTCCCCTCCGTTAAGACGGCAGGGGAGCGTTCTTATAAAAAAATCCGCAAAGGGACTTTACAATGCGGTAAAAATGTGTTATAATTACAATGTATGATTATTTAAACGGAGGTATTTTCAATGGGAATGACTATGACGCAGAAAATACTCGCAAAGCACGCGGGTCTGGAAAGCGTTGTCGAGGGACAGCTGATAAGAGCTAAGCTGGATATGGTTCTCGGCAACGATATTACAAGCCCCGTGGCGATAAACGAGTTCAACAAGAACGGCTTCACGGGAGTGTTCGACAAAAGCAAGATATCGCTTGTGATGGATCATTTCACGCCGAACAAGGACATTAAGGCGGCGATACAGTGTCAGCAGTGCAGAGGCTTTGCCGAAAAGTACGACATCGACAATTTCTATGATGTAGGAAATGTCGGCATAGAGCACGCTCTGCTCCCTGAAAAAGGACTTGTTATCCCCGGGGACTGCGTTATCGGCGCGGATTCACACACCTGTACATACGGCGCTTTGGGAGCGTTCTCTACGGGCGTAGGCTCTACGGATATGGCTGCGGGTATGGCTACCGGAGAAGCGTGGTTCAAAGTGCCGGGAGCAATTAAGTTCAATCTCACCGGCAAGCTCGGCAAGTGGGTTAGCGGCAAGGACGTTATTCTTCACATTATCGGTATGATCGGCGTTGACGGCGCATTGTATCAGTCTATGGAGTTTTCGGGCGAGGGTCTGAAAAATCTTACAATGGACGACAGGCTTTGTATGGCTAATATGGCTATTGAGGCAGGCGCGAAGAACGGCATTTTTGAAGTGGACGAGGTGACGGAGGCATATGTCAAGGGCAGAACCGACCGTGCGTTTGAGGTGTTCAAGGCGGACGAGGACGCGCAATACAACCGTGTTATCGACATCGATCTTTCGACTGTTAAGTCTACGGTATCGTTCCCGCACCTTCCCGAAAACACCAAGACCATTGATGAAGCGGAAGCACTTAAGATCAAGATAGATCAAGTGGTGATAGGTTCTTGCACCAACGGACGTTACAGCGACCTTGAAACGGCTGCGGCTGTGGTCAAGGGCAAGAAAGTCGCGAAGGGTGTCCGCGCTATCGTTATCCCCGCGACGCAGCAGATATACCTCGACGCACTGAGAAACGGCTTGCTTGAAATATTTGTGGAAGCGGGAATGGTAGTTTCCGCGCCGACGTGCGGACCTTGCCTCGGCGGTCATATGGGAATACTCGCGCCGCACGAGAGAGCGGTGTCCACGACAAACCGCAATTTTGTCGGCAGAATGGGCGACACGACTTCCGAGGTGTATCTCGCAAGTCCCGCAATAGCTGCGGCGAGCGCGCTGACGGGTTATATATCTGATGTACAGGAGGGTTAAACGATAATGAAGGCACACGGAACAGTACATAAATACGGCGATAACGTTGATACGGATGTAATAATTCCCGCGCGTTATCTCAATACCTCCGACCACAAGGAGCTTGCTTCTCACTGTATGGAGGATATCGACAAGGAGTTTGTCAGGAACGTCAAAGAGGGCGACATTATGGTTGCGAATATGAACTTCGGCTGCGGAAGCTCTCGAGAGCACGCGCCGATAGCGATAAAAGCGAGCGGCATTGGCTGCGTTATCGCTTCAACATTTGCGCGGATATTCTATCGCAACGCTATAAATATCGGTCTGCCGATACTCGAATGTGACGAGGCGGCAAAGGATATCGACGCAGGCAATGAAGTCGAGATAGATTTCGATACCGGCGTTATCACTAACGTTACAAAGGGAAAAACGTATCAGGCGCAGCCGTTCCCCGAGTTTATCAAGGAGATCATCAACAAGGGCGGTCTGCTGAATTCGCTGAAAAAATGAGAGTGGATATAAGACCTGCCATATATTCGGATATGCCCAAGCTGACCCGAATAAAACAGCTTGCGAGGGGCGAGACCGGCGACCCGAACAGCGCGGCTTTCAACGCGGAGCTGCGGTATCTTACCGCGTTCCTTGACGAGCGTCAAAGCGTGTTTGTTCAGCTTGTGGATCGGGTTCCGATAGCATTCTGCGCGATAAGAGAATGCAGCACAAAGCCTTTTATCGGCTATGCGTATATTAAGGATCTGTATGTTCTTCCCGAATGGCAGCGCAAAGGCTACGGGAGAAAGCTGCTTATGCATACTCTGCGCACAATGCGCGGCAAGGGCTATTTGAACGCTATGCTTGATACTGCCGAGGACAACACCGGCGCGCGTCGGTTTTATGAGCGGTTTGGATTTGAGAAGCGGGATATCGGCGGTTCTTCGGGGTATGTCACCTACGTCATTGACTTTTGAGGTGACAGTATAAATCGGTGTCTGCCGAAATATCAATGATGTTATGAGGGCAATTTACACAATAAAATTATGAAAGACTTAAAGAAAACAAGCGTTTTCATCAGCCTTATTCTTCGGCACAAGCCAGAAGCAATCGGCATTTCGCTCGACGAACACGGTTGGGCAAGTGTTGAGGAGCTTATCGCGGGTATAAACAAAGCCGAGGGCTACCGCATTGATCCGGAAACGCTGGAGGAGATCGTCCGAACGGACAATAAGCAGCGGTACAGCTTCAATGACGACCACACGCTTATCCGAGCCAATCAGGGGCACTCGATAAACGTGGACGTGGAGCTGAAAGAAGCCGAACCGCCCGAACAGCTCTTCCACGGAACGGGGGAGAAGTTCGTCGCGTCGATACGCAAAGAGGGCTTGAAGCCGAAAAGCCGTCTGTACGTCCACCTGTCAAAGGACAAAGAGACCGCCGAAAAAGTCGGCGCGCGGCACGGAAAACCGCACATCTTTTTTGTTCATTCGGGGAAGATGTTCAGGGCGGGGTATAAGTTCTACCTCTCCGAAAATGGAGTGTGGCTTACAAAATCCGTTCCACCGGAATTTTTGGGGGAGCGTTGGATGTGGAGTTACAAAGCGGTAAGCCGTGAGGACTTTGAAAAGCGCAAGGATTTTGTAGCGAAAATTATGCTGGAGCTTGGCTGTGAAGCTGTGAATATCGAGCTTCCATACGAGCAAAAAACGACCACATATGGAGTTGGATTTGAGGAAACGTGGTTTTCGCGCCGTCCGCTATACAAGTTCCGAAACGGATTTTATCGCATAGACGAGGTTTTATTTCCCGAAAAGCCTTTTATCGTATTGGAGTTCGCCGAGACGGAGGATAGCGTTAAAATGAACGCTATGGAAGATTGCGATCCGTTTCCTTACGATCTTTCCGATGAAGATATGATAAAAGAGGTCAAGTATTCTTTGGGTATAGAACCGTATCCACAGGACGATTAAATAATTGAAAGGGTGATCAATATGGAAAAAAATATTGCGGTGATAAAGGGTGACGGAATAGGTCCGGAGATCGTTACCGAGGCAATGAAGGTGCTCGATAAGGTAGCGGAGAAGTTCGGACACAAGTTCAACTACGAGCAGCTGCTTATGGGCGGATGTTCTATCGACGTGAACGGCGTTCCGCTCACAGAAGAAACGATAGAGCGGTGCAAGGCGTCGGACGCCGTGCTTATGGGTTCGATAGGCGGAGATACCACCACGTCGCCGTGGTACAAGCTCCCCGCGGACAAACGTCCCGAGGCAGGGCTTCTGGGAATTCGCAAGGCACTGGGGCTGTTCGCTAATCTGCGCCCGTGCGTACTGTTCAAGCAGTTGAGCGGCGCGTGTCCGCTTAAAGAGGAGATAAGCTCAAAGGGCTTTGATATGCTGATAATGCGCGAGCTTACGGGCGGACTTTACTTCGGCAAGCGTTACACCGAGGAGCGCGGCGGCGTTATGACGGCGGTTGATACTCTCGAATACAACGAAAACGAAATTCGCCGTATCGCTAAAAAAGCCTTTGACGTGGCTATGCAGCGGCGCAAAAAGGTGACCTCCGTCGACAAGGCGAACGTTCTTGACAGCTCGCGGCTTTGGAGAAAGGTTGTCGAGGAGGTAGCGAAGGACTACCCCGAAGTTACCCTGGAGCATATGCTCGTGGACAACAGTGCGATGCAGCTTGTAAAAGACCCCGCGCAGTTTGACGTTATGGTGACGGAGAATATGTTCGGCGATATTCTGTCGGACGAGGCTTCGATGATAACAGGCTCTATCGGTATGCTGGCGAGCGCGAGTATGAACGAAACGAGCTTCGGATTATACGAGCCTTCGGGCGGTTCCGCGCCCGATATCGCGGGTCAGAACAAGGCGAACCCGATCGCAACTATCCTGTCGGCGGCTATGATGCTGCGTTATTCGTTCAAAATGGACAAGGAAGCGGACGCGGTAGAGAACGCGGTAAACGCGGCTCTGGAAGCGGGCTGCCGCACGGGCGATATTATGAGCGAGGGTATGACTTTGGTTACCTGCTCTGAAATGGGGACAAAGATAGCAGAGTATATTTAAGGTCTTATAAAAAAGTGGTGTTGAGCGAAAATCTCAACACCATTTTTTATTTGTTATCTTTTTCAAGTATTATTTCCTCGTGTTCTTTTTCAAACTTTTCGACGCGCCTTTTAATCATTTGCTCAATCTCTTTATTAACGGAGCGCCCTGAATACTCTGCAATATAACGAAATTTTTGATACAACGTTTTGTCTATTCGCATTGTATACCTAAATAAATTGTCGTCCATAGTATCACCTCTATGACATTATTTTTACTTTTCTATTATATCAAAAAAGTGTTGATTTATAAGTGAAATGATGTTATAATAATGATATGGTAATGTAATTACAATGTATAAGGAGGACAAAAATGAAAGTAGCAGTAATAGGTTCAAGAAAATTAAAGGTTGAGGACATAGGGCTATATCTCCCCACAGATACGACGGAGATCATTTCCGGCGGCGCAAAGGGGATAGATACTTGCGCGAGGGAATACGCGATCTCGCACAATATCAAGCTGACGGAATATCTGCCCGAATACGATAAATACGGGCGCGCCGCGCCGCTGAAGCGCAATGCCGCCATTGTCGAAAACGCCGACATAGTTATTGCGATTTGGGACGGAAAGTCGCACGGGACTAAGTTCGTGATAAATTACTGCCGAGAAATGAACGTTCCGGTGAATATTTATTATCGTCTTAAATAGACCTTGGGAAGGTTATTTAGCTTTTTCAGAGATTTGTCATTTTTCACAAAAATTTCGCATTTTTGGAATAGTTAATGTGTGAAACATTAAATTTAAAAAACCGCTTGAAAAAAAGCGTATTTTGCGGTATACTATAATATAGAGGTACTACATCTTGAAAGGAGATACTCTATGTACAACGATTTGGTGGATACTATCGGATTTGTCGGCGGCTATGACAAGGAAGTCGCGGACGCAATGGGGCTGGAGCTTGAACGCCAGCAGCGCAACCTCGAGCTTATCGCGAGCGAGAACATTGTTTCTCCTGCGGTTATGGCGGCTATGGGCAGCGTTCTGACGAACAAGTACGCGGAGGGCTACCCCGGCAAGCGTTATTANNGCTGCGAGGACGTTGATATCGTGGAAAATATCGCGATAGAGCGTGCAAAGAAGCTGTTCGGTGCGGAGTTTGCAAACGTTCAGGCGCACTCGGGCGCACAGGCGAACACCGCCGTTTATGTTGCTCTGCTGCAGCCGGGCGATACCGTTATGG
>DILZ01000134.1:7105-10965 GCA_002425305.1 Ruminococcaceae bacterium UBA5579 | reverse complement strand
GTTCCGTACTTTGCGGATTATGAGGAGGTATTCTCCTCCGACGCGGTCGAGTTCGGGGGCAGCGGCATAACGAACGGCACTGTCACCGCCAAGGAGCAGCCGATGCACGACGAGCAGTACAGAATTGCTCTTGATATACCGCCTATGTCGGCGATTTTCCTGAAGCCGCGCAATATCCGCGACCCGCACGATGAGGAAAAGACCGAAACGGACGCCGAAAAGGAGGAAACCGTGAAAAAACCGGAGACCTCCAAAGCGTCTGCGGAAACAAGCCCGCACAATGACGGCAAGAACAAAAACAAAAAGTAAATCTTATCTTTTGATCGGACGGAATGTGTCCTTGCCCGTTGCGATGCCGCTGCCCCCGAACTCGACCGCGTCGGAGGAGAATACCTCCTCATAATCCGCAAAGTACGGAACGCCTATTTCATATATCTCGTGCCGAACCGGCTGGAAATTGCAGACAACTATCATCTCGTCCTTGTTTTTTGCGATACGTCTGAACGCGATGACCGAGTTCTGGCTGTCCTCAGCGGATATCCAGTGGAAGCCCTCCCAGCTCGTATCGCACTCCCAAAGCGCGGGGTTTTCCTTGTAAAATTTATTGATGGCTTTTACATATTCGTGGTACTTATAATGCGGCTCAAATTCGAGTACCTCCCAATCCAGCTGCGTCTGGAAGTTCCACTCCTTATATTGTGCGAACTCTTGTCCCATAAACATCAGCTTCTTGCCGGGGTGTGCCATCATATAGCCTAAGAACGTTCTCATAGAGTTGAACCTGTACTCTCTCGGACCGCCCATCTTATCGAGCATCGAGCACTTTCCGTAAACCACCTCGTCGTGGCTTATCGGCAGCACGAAGTTCTCGGAGAACGCGTAATAGAACGAGAACGTTACAAGATTGTGATTATACGGTCTGCCGAGCGGATCCATACTCATATAACGGAGCATATCGTTCATCCAGCCCATATTCCACTTGAAGTTAAAGCCCAATCCGCCGATGTCTGCGGGCTTTGTGACCATAGGCCACGCGGTGCTTTCCTCGGCGATCATCAGGATATTCGGGTGCTCCTTGAAAACCGCCGCGTTCAGCTTTTGCAGGAACGCTATCGCCTCAAGATTTTCCTTGCCGCCCTTGTTGTTTGGACGCCATTCGCCGTCGCGCCTGTCATAATCGAGATACAGCATAGAAGCAACCGCGTCGACGCGCAGTCCGTCTATATGATACTTATCTATCCAATAATTCGCGTTGGACACGAGATAGCTCTGCACCTCGGGAAGTCCCCAATTGAAGATGTGCGTGCCCCAGCTTTTATGCTCGCGGCGGAACGGGTCTTCATACTCATAGCAGCTTGCGCCGTCCCATTCATACAAGCCCGCAGCGTCCTTCGGGAAATGCGCAGGGACCCAATCCACAATAACGCCGATACCCTCTTGGTGACACTTATCAACGAACTTCATAAAGTCGTGCGGCGTGCCGAAGCGCGAGGTAGGCGCGTAATAGCCTATCTGCTGATATCCCCACGAGCCGTCGAACGGATACTCGCCTATCGGCATAAGCTCGATATGCGTATAGCCCATGTCGAGCACATATGGAATGAGCACGCCGATCATCTCGTCATAGCTGAAGAGCCGTCTGTCGTCCTCGGTGTTATCGAATTTTGTTCGCCAAGAGCCGAAATGCACCTCATAGATATTAACTGGTTTGTCGTAGCATTTATCTCTTTTTGAAAGCCATTCGCCGTCCTGCCAAGCATAGCTGTCTATATCATATACCCTTGAAGCATTTTTAGGTCTTACCTCGCTAAAATATGCAAACGGGTCCGCACGGTAGTACCTTTGAAGTGCTTGCGTTGTTACGATAAACTGGTAGATGTCCCAATTATTCACTCCCGAAAGCGTCCTCTCCCACACGCCGTTTTCATGCCTGTGCATATCGTACTCTCTTCCGTTGACCATAAGCATAACGTTTTTTGCATTCGGGGCATAGGTCGAAAACCTAACGCCGCTTTCGACAAAATGTGCGCCCAGATATTCATACGCCGTCATGCTCTGCCCTTGTAAAAATTCATTCATGACCATTCTGATACACCTTCTTAAAAAATATTTACTTAAATTACTTGAAATTTTCTGGATATGTGTTATAATTATAATGATATAGTATTAAAAACCAAATTCTGCCCGTCAACGACACGTCCGTGTGTAACGACACATCCGTATCGTAGGCAAGGAGCTTTTATGCTCATTCGGTATAAGAACTGAAAGGAATCGATTCAATGTCCAGTTCCACGATCACAAAAACAGCACTTTGTATGGCTTTGAAAGAGCTTTGCCTTGAAAAGGATTATGAGAAGATATCTATTTCGGATATCACCAAACGCTGCGGTCTTAACCGACAGTCGTTCTACTATCATTTTCAGGACAAGGACGAGCTTCTTTCATACATATACTACAACGAGCTTTTCAAGAACATCACCAGAGGCGTCAATTACGACAACTGGTATGAGCGTCTTGACGGTTTTCTTGAAAAAATGCAGCGGGAAAAAAAGTTTTATTCAAACACCCTTAAAAGCAATGAAAAGACTTTTCAGAAATATCTTTTTGGAAGTATGCATCGCTTATTTCTGAGGTTTTTCTATCACACGGTGGCGAATACACGCAAGCGCAGCGATAAAGCCAAGTTCTTTGCGGATTTCTACTCGCACGGCTTTTGCGGTATAATAACCGATTGGGCCGCGGCAGGTATGACGCAATCGCCGCACGCGGTAATGCTTCAGATGAAAGAGCTAGCGTTTGAGAACGTCAATATTGGTAAGGGCTTTATTGAAAATCTGTAATTATCCCACGCTAAATCGTCGTTTAATGTATATTTATTATACTATAAAACCGATTTAAAGTCAATAGATTTATCTTGCGAAAATGAATAAAATGTTAAAAAAATAAAAAGGTGCTTGACAAAAGCAAACGTATGTAATATAATAAGAATAATCAAATTTAACATATTTAAAGGCGCTGATAGGAACAAAAGCAAGGCGCAGGTTTTTCAGAGAGCTGCCGTTCGGTGTAAGGCAGTATTCCGGCTTTGTCAATAACTCGTCCTTGAGCCTGTATGGTGAAATCAAAGTAGCTGTACACGGGGTTCTCCCGTTATAGGGATACGCATTGTCTGATGCGGCAGAGGAATGTAATGTGAGTTGCATTTGAATTAGAGTGGTAACACGGGTATGATGCTCGTCTCTTGTTTATAGAGACGGGCTTATTTTGTTTTCGGGAGAACTTATGACACCGGATAAGGAAAGACTTTTACAGGAACGATGCGCTGCATTCAAAAAAATAATCGGGCAAAACAGGCTTTATATCGTCATACAATGTGCGCTGGATATTTGGCTTGCAGGCAGTATAGCTTTACTGCTGATCACAACGACATATCTATATCCCTTGCCAGTAATAGGACTTATTTTATTAAAGCTTGCGCTTGTGTTTTTACTTAACGGAAATAAGGGAAATCTGGCAGGACTTATAGTCACAGCGGTATACTTTCCGGTATTTTCGCATTTTGATGTGCTAGATGTCGAGTCATTAGCGATAATATTTCTTATTATCGCGGCACACCTTTTTAGGATAGTACCTTGTACGGCTGCTAAGAGGATAAGCGATCTGTACGGCGCACCCGGGTTTAACGGTTTTATTCTTGCGCAGGAGCTTAGCACAAACGAGGGGCTTATGCGTACAGTTCTTGATAGGTATGATGAAGCTTCAAAAGATATGCTTGTAGGCACGGCGGTAAAGGAGATGTCTTTGCCGAAAGTAATACAGTGCTTAAAGCCGTTAGGTCTACTTCTGATGACGAGCGGTAT
>DILZ01000134.1:0-7071 GCA_002425305.1 Ruminococcaceae bacterium UBA5579 | reverse complement strand
CGTAAAGATCGGCGAAGCTGCTTCGGGCAAGATCGTTTCTGCAGTCACAGATAAGATATATTGGCAGCACTCCGCAGGTGATATAGAGGGCTACTGGTGCAGGATAGGCGGTTTGGCGGTCAGCGTAAATGTTTATGATAAGCGCTCAAAGGAAAAATTCATGGCGCTGTGTAATGCTTGTGAAGCTTCTACAGAGGCGCAGACAGCATGGCTTTCGGGCGACAGCATAGACGAAGGCAGCAGCGAGCCTGTAAGCTTTGTCGCCCAAGTCAAGCCGTACAGCGATCACGCATTCAAGCCAAGCAATAAAACGAAAGAACATATCGACGAAAATGTTGAAATTGTTGAGGAGTTTTTTCTTGACGTGATCGATCCCGATAAGGCTGACAGACAATTCACGGTCGGTATGATCCTGACTTTTGTCGGCGTTGCGCTGACGTGTATGTTTTATATGATTTTTTTCACAAGCAAATACAAAGTTGAAATGCTTTAAAATTATACACACTAAGGAGGGAAACAATATGGAGCGGTGCGATATTTTGGTTCTACAAAAAGGATCTTGACGAGATAGGCGGATTTGATGAGGAGCTTATAAGTCTTGAAGACTTGAATTTCGCAACGCGGTTAAAAAATCCGGGAAATGCCGGAGGTCAAAAATACGGTACTCTCAAACGCTCGTATGTTACGACTTCATCACGCAAGTTCGATGAGTTCGGCGACCGGTATCTTATTACCAACCGCAAGCTTACAAAGCGCATCTTCTCGGTTAAGGACAGAAAAGCCGCAGATGAGTTTTATTATGACGTTTGCTGAAAAATAATTATTGATACATAGGAAATCACAGTTCAAGTTGATCGATAAGAAGGAGGAATTCAATATGAAAAATGCACAGAAATATTCCAGAGGATATTATATGCCTCCCAAGAGATGTATGAAATGGGTCGAAAAGGACTATATCGACCACGCTCCCGCATGGTGCTCGGTAGACCTCAGAGACGGCAATCAGGCTCTTATCATACCGATGAGTCTCGATGAAAAGCTGGAGTTCTTCAAAAAGCTTGTAGATATCGGCTTTAAAGAGATAGAGATAGGTTTCCCTGCCGCTTCGGAAACGGAGTATGAGTTCTGCAGGACGCTTATCGAGAAAAATATGATACCCGATGATGTTACGATACAGGTACTTACTCAGTCGAGAGAGCATATCATTAAAAAGACCTTTGAGGCTATTGACGGCGCTAAAAATGCGGTCGTTCATCTCTACAATTCGACCTCTGTCGCTCAGAGAGAGCAGGTTTTCAGAAAGTCAAAGGAAGAGATCATCGACATCGCTGTTATGGGAGCAAAGCTCTGCAATGAGTATAAGAAAAATGCAAAGGGTAATATTGTTTTTGAATATTCGCCCGAAAGCTTTACAGGCACAGAGCCTGAGTTTGCGGCCGAAATTTGCAACGCTGTTATCGATATCTGGCAGCCGACACCCGATAATAAGGTGATAATCAATCTGCCCGTTACGGTCGAAATGTCGCTTCCGCACGTTTATGCTCAGCAGGTAGAGTATATGTGCGAGGTACTTCACAACAGAGAAAATCTCATTATATCCCTGCACCCTCATAACGACAGAGGTACGGGCATTGCCGACACTGAGCTTGGTCTGCTCGCAGGCGCAGACAGAGTTGAAGGCACATGCTTCGGAAACGGCGAAAGAACGGGTAACGTCGATATCGTGACACTGGCTATGAATATGTACACTCACGGCGTTGAGCCGAACCTCGACTTCACCGATCTTCCCGAGCTTGTGGAGGTCTACGAGCGTCTTACAAGAATGGAAGTAAACGCCCGCTCTCCGTACAGCGGACAGCTGGTTTTCGCGGCATTTTCGGGTTCTCATCAGGATGCTATCGCAAAGGGTATGCACTACCGTGAGGAAAACGATCCCGAGCGCTGGAACGTTCCGTACATACCCATAGACCCGCACGACGTCGGGCGCGAATATGAGGGCGATGTTATCCGCATAAATTCGCAGTCGGGCAAGGGCGGCATAGGTTATCTTATGGAGCAGAACTTCGGCATAGTTATGCCCGCGAAAATGCGCGAGCACTTCGGCTACACCGTCAAGAGCGTTTCCGACAAGGCTCACAAGGAGCTTAAGCCCGCCGAGGTCTACGATATTTTCGAGAAAACCTACGTCAACAAAAAAACCAAACTGGAGGTCGTTGAGGCGCACTACAAGCAAGGCGAACATATCACCTCCGAAGTGACGGTGAAGATAAACGGCGAAAAGCGCGTTTTGCGCGGCGAGGGCAACGGACGTCTTGACTCCGTGTCCAACGCAGTAAAGGACGGTCTGGGGCTGGAGTATACGATTTCCACCTATGCGGAGCACGCGATTGAGCAGACCTCAAAGGCGAAAGCGGCATCTTATGTCGGCATAACCGCCGCAGACGGCAAGGCGGCGTGGGGCGTCGGGATCAATACCGATATCGTTGTGGCGTCCGTTAAGGCTTTGATCTCCGCGATAAATAATTCCGGACTTATCTGATTTCAAGTGACGGATAAATATACAGCGCGAAACGTGGTCTTGACGTTTCGCGCTGTTTTTATTGGGGGTTTTGCTTGATATTTCCCGTGATGTCCTCGTTTGTGCTTTCAAAGTGACGAACGCGCTCCTCGTTTTCGCCGATGTCGAAGATCGTCCGCGCTTCCGGCTCTCCGCCTGCCAATTTGATCAATGTCGGATAAAGATCATCATAGCTTATCGGCGCGTTGGAAACCTTTATGCCCTTTTCGGTTTGGTTTGCCGGCTTATACATTAAAAGCGGATATTTTTTTGCGTAGTAATGACCGTGATCGGCCATAAAGATTATCTCGCTGTTATCATATACGCCGTTCTTTTTGAGAATTTTCAAATATTCGTTTACGACCTTGTTTACAGCAACGGCTTCTTCATCGGCGCTAATATTGTTTTGTGTGTCGCGTTCAAGATCAGCTGTGATGTTGCGCGGATCGTGCAAACCGAAAAGATAAATGTATTTGAACACGTTCTCATCAATGGTCTTAAGCTCTCTTGGCATAAGGTTATAAAAGTCGAGGGTGTCGCACCTGTATTGAGTTTCCCCGTTGATTTTAACCTTGTCCATCAGTTTTGAATCAAGCTCGTTTGCAATATTTCCGCTGCTTTGGAACAGCGGCTTTGCGACCTCCGGCATACACCTGAAAAAGGATATTTTATAAATGCCGTCAGCATATCCGAAGATATCTTCGGGCGATACCTTTTTCGATACCAAATTGTTGGAATATCGCGAGATGGCGGAAGCGGTAGGATTAACAGCGTCAAAGTAGAACTTGGCGTTGAAATTTTCGGAGACTATATCGTAGAACGTCAGATTTTTGTATGAGGGCTTAAGCTCCGCCGTTGTTATATAAGCGATAGAGGGGGGGGTCAGATCGAACTTGCCGACGGTGTTGGTATAATATGTAAAGCCGTCAAATTCGGATACCGAATCGGGGGCTTCCTTTACGGCGTTATCAAAGCAGAAGGAATCATATTCATCGGCAAGTATGATTATGAGGTTTTTGTTTTTGCTGTAGGTTTCCAGATCGGTCGCGGTACAAACCCAGCGGGTATCGCTTTCGAAAATTTCAACGATCGTGTCATTGTCATATTTATATATGTTGATATAGGCTGAGATGATCAATGTCAGTGCTTGTATCAAAATGATCGCAGCGGGAATATATGAAGTAACATTGTCGAATATTTTCGGGAACTTTATCAGAATGAAAAACGGAGCGGCCAAAATAACGAGCCAAATTACACAGCTCAATGCCGCTTTCGGGAGCGTCGGCTCATATTGACTGCCGTTAAGTACGCCCATATTTATTGCCAGAAAATTGGCTTGAATATAAAATGCCATAGAAGCACCGAAAATTATTGAGCGGATAATATTGTTCGCTTTGCCTTTAGTGAAATGGCAGGCAAGAAACATCACAGCAAATGCGCCGAATGTTACAAGCCCCATAAATAACATAAGCGGTCTTATCGGAAAAGCAATGTCGGGCGCGTTTGCCAAAAATATATCCATCGGCGTGAAGAAAAGTATGTTGAAAGCCGCAAAAAAGCACAAAATTATGTTCGACGCCAAGCGTTGTGATCTTGCGCTTTTGTTTTGCGATAGATTGTCTTTTTCGTTCATATTGTTGCTCCCATCGTGTTTTTATGATATTCTCCGGTTCGGCTGACTAAAAATTGCCCTGCGTAATCGGTATTACCGCCTTTTGTTGGCTCATATCAATCTGCCGAGCGGCGGGCTTAAAATTTCGGATCGGTATACCCGCCCTTGCCGAAGCGAAGCTCCTCGTCGTCGAAGTTGTCGTCTGTATAAACGGGCTCTCTGTTTACGTCATCGAAGCGCGAATGAAGATATCTTTCTCTTTCATATTCCTCGAAAAGAGCCGCCTGCTTGTCAAGATAGAGTTTTGCAAGGAGCTTCGCGACAAATCTCACCGCAAACGCCATTACCATTACGAGAATATTAAAGAAAAGGAGTGTGCCGTCGTTTTTTTTGATTGCTTCAACGCTGCCAATAATGCTCGCAATTATCCCGACAACCAGAGCTATGTTGCAGGCGGTTTCCTTGTATATGCCTTTTTCCGCCATAATACACACATAAATAAGTAATCCCAAAAAAACAAAGTCAAGCATAAATTTACTCCAGCATACTTAAAATGTCTGCGGCGGTCGACGGGTTCGCCCCGACGATACTCTGTGCTACGCCGTTCAGCCTCGAAAGATTGGTGCGGTAGCGTTTGTTGCGTGCCCGCTTTGCGTTTTCCTGTTCGATAAGTTTTCGCTTTATCGCGCCGCGCTCCACTATCTTGAAGTACGCGTCGATCCTCGCCTTTTTGCGCAGCCGCGCTTTTATCGCCGCCTTAAGATTTTCCGCTTCAAGCTCCTCAAGCTCCTTTTCGCGCTTGGACTGTTTCGTGGAGTACCGCTTAATATCACCGCTGCGGTCTACAACTATGATGTTGTCCTTCCATTCTCCGCCGTAAACTTTTGTAAGGTTGTCGATCTTCGTCGCTGTTTCCTCTGCGAGTTTGGGGTCTTGCTGCATTTTCTTCTCAAATTTGGGAGAGATCGCCACAAAGCTCTTCTTGTTGAAATAAATCGAATTATACGCGGCATCGCGGTCGATGACGGCATTTTCAACGGCCTGCTTGAACCCATCGTCGAAGTCTGTGGCTTTGGCGGATGCTTTCGCAGTGACCGCCGACAGATCATTTATTTTAAGATCCATATGATCACCTCATTTCATATATATTTAAAGTATAACATATTTCAGAGCGTTTTTCAAGAGTTGAAAAAATAATTGAAAAAAATTTGTTAAAATTGTTGAAATATACAAAATATTGTGGTATAATATCAATATATAACAATAATATAAAAGGAGTAATTGCTATGAAATGTCCCGAATGTGGCTGCGAGGAAAGCAAGGTAATCGATTCCAGACCTACCGAAAACAAGGTGCGCCGACGCCGCGAGTGCATCAAGTGCGGTATGCGCTTTACGACCTACGAGATCATTGAGGAGATACCTCTGATGATCATCAAAAAGGATCACTCGATAGAGCCGTTCGACCGCGCAAAGCTCGTGGACAGGCTTTGCCGAGCAACGATCAAGCGTCCCGTTACTCTTGAAACCATTGAAAATGTTGTCGAGGAGATAGCGGCGGATCTGAAAAACTCGCTTCAGCGCGAGGTGACCTCCGACAAGATCGGTGAGCTTGCGCTGCTTAAGCTCAAGGAGATCGACGACGTGGCTTATATCCGTTTTGCGTCGGTGTATCGCGAGTTTAATGATGTCGACAGCTTTATGAAGATCATTTCGGAGCTTAAGAGCGGCAAAGCGTAAGGAGGAAGCCCCGATGACCCACGAAGAGGAGCTTGAACTGTGTTTAAAGATGGGCGTTCGTGAGGATTGGGCAGAAGATCTGCTGACTAATCTGAACGGCATAAGTGGTTCTGCGCTGCCTATGCTGCGCTTGCTGAGGTCTTTTACCGATTACTTACGGTACTATGAGGGTGAGTATGCCGAGCGGCTTAAAAAAGCGATCGATAGTGGGTGGACGATTTCGATACCTGAAGAGAACCTCACTAAAAGAGGTGCTACCCCGGAGGAGATACAAGAGCTTGCGCGTTATTATGTTAAGGAAACAATTTATTGGGTTATGGATTTGCTTGACTGTCAGGGGGGCGAGTCGAAGCTGTTTAAGGATGAGGCGTTTTCCGAGTGCGGGAGCGTGGGTATTGTGGAGTTCGGACCGGACAGAAGACCCACGGGGAAATATGTTATTTACCCGATGAGCGTTGATTTTTACCGGTGGTTTAAAAAAGATGAGTGATCGTTGAAAAGCCAAATCGTCCGTTGGATTTAACTTGTGAGATCGGCTATTCCGAAATTTTTTTCGGAATAGCCGATTTTTTTCAAAAAAATCTTGACAAACCGTAATTTATATGGTATAATTAAAGTCTACCTCGAAAAGAGGGGGCAAAAATGGGTAAATCAAGTCGAATTTAGAAAATTTTCCGAAAAAATTTGAAAAAGTACTTGACAAACCCGAAAAGCTGTGATATAATGATTAAGTTGTCCGACACAGCGGCGCCTGCAAAAGTGGGCGAAGGCTGTTGGTGGACTAGACACTAGCTCCTTGAAAATTGAACAACAGAAGAATTAACGAACCTTGTCGATTCCGAGCTTGGGGAAGCACAAAAGCGGCAACGCTGATGAATAGCCGAAGCAAGCAAGGGAAAGATAACGAGATAATTCTGGATAAACAAAAGACAGCGTTGAAAAATGCTAAGTGTTTGTTTTAACAGAGCCTGGTTAAACCGCGCGAAAGCGTGATTTAATACAAACATTAAAGAGTTTGATCCTGGCTCAGGACGAACGCTGGCGGCACGCCTAACACATGCAAGTCGAACGGGGTTATGGGAGCTTGCTCCCATAACTTAGTGGCGGACGGGTGAGTAACACGTGAGCAACCTGCCTTTCGGAGGGGGACAACAGTTGGAAAC
>DILZ01000120.1:1219-2858 GCA_002425305.1 Ruminococcaceae bacterium UBA5579 | reverse complement strand
GAAGATAGCCGTAACCGTTCTGTTCAGGAACGTTGAAAACATTCCGGAGTTCAACTTTGATCTCAAGGCGCTTGCTTCGGAAGCCGCCGACCGCTCGTCCGACTGCATAATCATAAGCGAGCTTGATTTGGACGAGTGCCGCGTCGCCCGACAGGAATGGGGCGTGTTCCGCGACCGCCGACCCGAGATGTACGGCGCGATATGCGGTCCGAAAAAATAATAAAGGCGCGTTCGCCTTTCCTGCGAACGCGCTTTTGTCACTCGGAATCCAGCATTATCTCCTTTACGGAGATCTTCCCGAGCCTTCGGGAAAAGCCGCGCATCACGCTCTCGAAGATGACCGCGAACGACACGGCGGCAACGGCAAGCGCCTTGAGATCAAAGTTGAACTCCGGAATGTTTTCAACGTTCCTGAACAGAACGGTTACGGCTATCTTCAGCAGAAGATACTGATAAAGCGTTCCGACGGCGAACCCGACAAGCGCGGCAGNNACCGCCGAGCACTCCGCGCGCGAATAGCCGAACACCCGCATTATCGAAACGCTTTTGGCGTTGAAGCGCACAACAGCGGTCACGGCGATAAACATCGTGACGAACGCCAGAACAACGCCTATCATCAGTATCATCAGCGCCATCATTCCGCTTGCGAGATTTTCCATTCCAAACGACATCTGCACCATTGCCGAATAGCAGAACGCCGCAAATCCCATAAAGAACACGAGTGACTTGCGTCCGCAGACGGTCGCCCTTTTCATATCCTTAAGGAACGGCATATTTTCGCTGCCCTTGACCGACACCGCCTTCGGATCGCTTTTGCCGCGCAGCAGCTCGAGCACGGGTGCTTTCATCTTTAAAAAGCCGTACATTACCGACAGCAGCGCGAACGCGGCGGTCGGCAAAAGCACAAGAAAAAAGAGCAGCTCCGCGTGGAATTTCGCGCTGAATTCAGGCAGCAGCTTATCCTCGTTCTGCACCTCGTAGAATTTCGGCATAAGAGCACAAGCTCCCGCAAAGCCCGCAGCAGCTCCAACAAACACGGAAAGCCCAAACGTCCAAAACCCGCTTGATATCCGCATATTCGAATACCCAAGCGCCTTTAGTATCCCAAGCTCTCTGCGGTGGGTATCTATGTAAAGCTTGATGTAGAACGTCAGCATAACCGCCGACGTTATCAGCAGACAGCCGCCGCTTACCGCACTGACGACCTTTCCCGTCGTCACGAGCGCGTCGTACAGCGCGCGGGTCTGCTCATTTATAAGAGGCTCGACGCCGCGAAGGTCGATATTGTAGTTCAGAAACAGCGAACAGACAAACACCGCGCACGCGGAAATTATGATGATACCCGTCATCTTAAAAATATCCCTGACGCTTACGACCATATTCACCACCCTATCTCATACGCGCTCTTCCGCGAATTGTTGCTGAATTTTTCGACGACCCTTCCGCTATTCATTCGTATCACCGTATCCGCCATTTCGGCGATGTTCGCGTTGTGCGTCACCATTATGACGGTGAATTTCAGCTCGTTTTGGAGCTTCACGATATAATCGAGGACCAAGCGCCCCGTTTCCTCGTCCAACGCCCCGGTCGGCTCGTCAAGGAACAGCGACGAAGGCTTTTTCGCGAGCGCCCGAGCGGG
>DILZ01000120.1:0-1212 GCA_002425305.1 Ruminococcaceae bacterium UBA5579 | reverse complement strand
GCAGCTCGTGTGGGAATTTGCCGCGCTTTTCCGACAAGCCCAAAGCGTTTATTATTTCGGCGTAATCGCTGTTGTGCGCAAGCTCCGCGCCCATTTTTACGTTTTTGTCCACGTTCAGGTTCGGGAGCAGATAGTACTGCTNNGCTGAAAAATAAAGCCTATGTTCTTTCTGCGAAACGCCGTCAGCTTTTCGTCGGAGTACTGCGCGATATTCTCGCCGTCATAGAACACCGAGCCGCTGTCGGGACGCTCCAGCCCCGAAACGACGTTCAGCAGCGTAGATTTCCCCGAGCCGGAAGCGCCGAGTATCACCGCGAACTCACCGTCTGCAATATCAAGCGAAATTCCCTTCAATATCTCCGCGTTGCCGTATGATCTGCGGATATCTTGAACATTTATCATTGCTTTTTCTCCTTATAGTATCCATAATTCAATTCTGTTTCAAGCTGTTTAACAATCCGATAAAGACCTCCGTCATCATTGAGCTGATCTCTTCTCCCGTAAAGCGGCACATTTTTGTCGCGCACAAGGCGGCTATACCATGGGTGTATATCCAAAGGTGGTGATACAGCTTTTCCGCAGTTTCGCGGGTCAGACCGTAGCCGTCCCTTACGGACGAAAGTATCTTGTCGTAGTTTTCGTCAATGATCGGAAGCACCGCCGATAATTCCGGAACATCGTTATGCTCCTTCATAAACAAAAGTTGAAAAAGCTTAGGTTCATTAACGGAAAAAAGTATATACTGCGTACCTACTCCCTTAAACGCGGGAGTATCCGAAAGCCCGCGTTTGATATATTCCTTGTAAAGCGACTTTGCTTCGTCAACAACGGCTTGCTGCACTTCCTCCATACTCTGAAATACCGTAAATATCGGTCTTGCCGAGCTGCCCAACCTTGCGCCGAGAGCTCTCGCGGTCAACGCGGAGAAGCCCTCGCTCCTGACAATTGCCAAAGCTGCTTTAATTATTTCTTCCTTTGTGAATTTCGCTTTTGGCGGCACTTGAGCACCTCCCGATATATTAAATCATATGTTTTGCAACATCTGTTTTAATTATACACAAACAAAATGTAAATGTCAATAGGTTTTTAAAATATTTTTCGCAAACAAAGCGCGGCAGAGCCGTATTTCAGGCTCTGAATATATCGGGAGGTGCTCAAGTGCCGCCAAAAGCGAAATTCACAAAGGAAGAAATAATTAAAGCAGCTTTGGCA
>DILZ01000006.1:2857-10144 GCA_002425305.1 Ruminococcaceae bacterium UBA5579 | reverse complement strand
CACCGAGCGGCAAAGCTCGCTTTTTCGCGGCTTGTGAGCGGCGACAAGATCAAGCTAATGGTCGCGCCAAAGGGGTTTGGAAGCGAGAATATGAGCCGGCTTAAAATGTTCACGCCGTCCGCCTCTAAAGACGATATCGTAAATTTTGTAGCCGAAACCGTATCGCTCGCGGGTTCAAATCCCTGTCCTCCTATCGTTGTCGGCGTCGGTATCGGCGGTGATTTTGAGCATTCCGCGTATCTGGCGAAAAAGGCGCTCTGCCGCGATCTGAACACGCGCAACCCCGTGCCGCTTTACGCTGAGCTTGAACAGACTATGCTCTCCGAGATAAACAGGCTTGGGATAGGCTCGCAGGGCTTCGGCGGCACGGTGACGGTGTTGTATGTCAACATCGAGCAGGCACCGACGCATATCGCGGGACTGCCCGTTGCCGTGAATATCGGCTGATCTCTGCATCCAAAAGCATCTCATGTTTAGGCATAACCCTAAATGTATAACCATAATCTCCTCCAGTTGTAAGCTCAACTTGTGCTTCATACATGNNTGCCGTTTTCGACAGCGGCTCAATTTGAAGAAAATACAATTTTTACAAAAACAAGCCTTTATTTATGCGGATCTCCACGCCTGCGGCGGGTAGATCATCAAATTTATATACAGTCCGTGCCGATGCCGTTTTCGACAGCGGCTCAATTTGCAGAAAAAACAGTTTTTACAAAAAAAGCCTTTATTTATGCGGTTCTCCCCTCCTGCAGCGGGGAGAACCGCAAATTTATATACAGTTCGTACTGCTGCCGTTTTTGGCAGCGGTTATGTCGTTTACTTCGCCTTCATTTTTCAGCGGAAAATAAAAAAATTGTAAAAATTTTGAAAAATATATGAAAATAACAAAAAAGTACTTGAAATGTTGAAAATTTTATGCTATAATGTATACAATGAAAAGGGAAGATATGTATATTGTCAGGGTTGATCCGCTGTATTATGCCAAATAATACGATCGATCCCCACGGCTCACGATTTCACGGTTTCCCGAAAAGTAAGTAATTTTAACTATTCAACATAAATATACTGTATTTTGTGCGGTCGAAATGATATATGATCGGCAGCTCGCAGCGCCAAATCTCCGAAGAGGTGATCTTAATGTCAAAGCTTGAAAAAATGATATCCAACAGTGGTGTAATCGTATTCAAAATGGAATACAAACCCGATTTCCCTATAGAATTCTTTCTTGACGATAATCCATTCACCGAAAAGAAGCGCGCCCTGTTCGGCGATCTGGTGCACCCGGACGACTACCGTCCGTTCTGCGAGATAATAGACGAGATCGTTAACCGCCGTTCCGATAAGCTGTCGGCACACGCGCGTATAATGTGCGGAGGCGCGTATCATTGGTTTTATATCTCCGCTAACCCGTCATTCAAAAGGGACGGCTGCCTTTATGAGATAAACGGGATTATGTATGACGTGACAGTATATCTCGACTGCGAGGGCGAAGACCTTGTTATGCGCAGTATACAAAACAGATCCAAGGCGGCGTTCGATATGGCGGAGANNCGTCTGCTTGCCGTGTTGGGAAAGGATTATCTTAAACGTATTCAGCAGCCCTTCACGCTGATAAAGGGCGTGTATTCCGTGATAATCGACGAAAAGGGTGAAACGATACCCGCGCCCGGGCAGGACGAAAAAGAAAACCTCAATAAAATGAGCTATCAGCGTAAGAAATATATCCGCATAAAACACCACGACGTCGGGGCTTGGCTTATCGCAAGCGAATCGCCGGAGGATATAAACAACTGCGTTCCGCTGCTGGACACTATGGTGCAGACCGTTTCGGAGCTTGCGAACTCGTATATCGTTATCAGTGAGGAAATGGAAAATTCTCAAAACGCCAACAAGCTGCTGGGGCAGAATTTTGAGGATCAGATACTTATAAACAATATCTACTCGCTGATACTGCAAAGCCGCGACACCTCAACATCATTCGGCAGCGTTATCCCGCTTGTAAAGGAATATTTCGGGCTGGACGATATGCTGTTCTGCTATGACGCTCAGCGCCCCGTAAAGGTTTATCGCTGGGACGAAAGCGGCGTGATAATCCCGGTGATCGTAAACGATATCATCAACGAAACGATCGATAAGGAGCTTGAAAACGACGCCGTGGTCTGCGTGAACGAAAGCGATTTAAATAATAGCAGCGAAAAAAACAGAAGCTGCGCGCTTTCAAGAATATACGAGAACGGAAGCTCCCGCGGTATTCTGATGTTCATTTCGCACGAAAGCGATCGCGTGTGGACGAACCGCGACAGGAAAATAATCAAAAGCATCACTCAGATCATCTCCACCATTATCTACCGTTCGTTTATGGAAAACGAGCTTGCGGTATCACAGGAGCATTTGCTTCGGCTGGCATATTACAACACCACCACGGGCATACCGAACAGAAGCGCTTTCGAGCGCGATTTCCGCGACATTATGACTGAAGACAAGACGGGTGCCGTTATCTCCGTTGAGATAGCAAACCTCAAAACACTTTCCGAGGTATATTCCTGCCGCTATGCCGACGAGGTGACGCGATCCATCGCCGAATATATCTCCGCTATACACACCGAATTTGAAAAAAGCATTTATATGTTCTCAAACGACATATTGTTCGTTCTGATGACGGGCGCAACGCACGAGGACGCGGTTTCGCTGGCGCAGAGCATACTGTTGAAGTTCAGAAGTCCGTGGTATCTCAACGACAGCGAAAACAAGCTGGATATCTATGCGGGTGTATGTATGTTCCCCGACGATGCGGACTGTGTGCCGGACTGCGTGAGAGCGGCAACAAAGACACTCAGGCTCGCCAAGGACAAAAAACTTCACGACGCCGTATGCTATTCAAGCGATCTTGAAGAGAAGCTTGATGACAATCAGCGTGTGAAAAAACTTATTACGGAGGCAGTCGAGAACGATTTCCAAGGGTTCTACTACCTGTATACCCCCGTTTTGGACACGACCTCCGGAGAGCTTGTTGCGTGCGAGGCGCACCTGTTCTGGGGCAACGGCGATATAATCATTTCGCGCGACAGATTTCTCCCGATAATCGACCGCATCGGCGCGGCGTTTGAATTCCACAAATTCGCGCTCAGCCGAGTGTGCGAGCTTGCCGCAGCGGTGAGGGAAAACGGTGTTCCGGACTTTATGGTAAGCTACACGATCCCCGAAAACGTACTCAATTCCGAAGACAGCCTGCTGATCCTAAAGGAAAAGCTGCTTGAATATTCGCTTTCGCCCGACGCTATCGCGATAAATATCTCCGAAAGCGACAACACGCTGCTTGAAAAAAGCAGCAACCTAAAAACGTTCTCAAAGCTGGGCGTTACCGTAATAGCCGACGACAAGGGAGAGAACTTCTTTACGGGAGAGTTTTTGAATAATCCGTATATAAAGATCGTTAAGCTGCGCGCACGCCGGCTTACCGACGACCCCGTAGGTGCGTCGTTCGTGCGGACTCTTATCACCCGCGCTCACGATAAGGACATCAAGGTATGCATAAAGGGCGTGGATAACGAAAAATCGCTTGAATACGCAAGGCATTTCGGCGCGGATATGTTTCAGGGAATAGTGAACTGCCGCCCGCTGCACACCTCCGAATTTATTAAGAAAATGGTAATACACTCGTCCGCAGACAATTAAACCGGATCGAACGATATCGCAATGACATTTTTATCCGACTATCAAAATTGCCGAAGATTTTAAAAAAATCTTCGGCTTTTTATATGTTTTGGCGAATTTTCGATGTTTGGGAAATTTCGCTTAAAAGCTATTGCAAATAAAAGAAAAAAAGTATATAATAAATATGTATGAGTAGTAAAATCGCGTTTCGTACCGCTGTTTTCCGCAGCGAAACATTCTTGAAGAACTTAATTTGGGTGCAAAATGAAAAAGGTTTTAAAATATTTTGCGGGCTATTTAAAGCACGTTGACAAGGTACTGCCCGTCATTTGCATTGCGATAACCGTATTCGACATTTATTTGATAAACTCTATGGTAACGGTGGGCATCATAGATCAAAGAACGGCAAACACACAGTTGAAGGCAGCGATAATCGGCATTGCAGTGGCGTTTATCGTTAGTTTTATTGACTATAAGTTTATCTCGAAGTTCTGGTTTACATTCGCACCGATAGCGCTTATCCTCCAGCTTTTATTGTTTGTACCGTCGCTGCGAATAGAAGTTGACGACGATATGGCATGGCTGAGGATAGGCAGCTTCACGCTTCAGCCCTCCGAGGTAACGAAATTTGTGTTTATAATCACGCTTGCAACCCACATTTCAAAACTCGGCGACAAGTTAAACTCGCCTCCCCACTTTCTCTTGCTGTGCGCGCACGGAATATTTCCCGTTGCGCTGATAATGAAACAGGGCGACGCGGGCAGCGCGCTGGTCTTTCTGTTTATCTTCATCTGTATGCTGTTTATGGGCGGGCTTTCGTGGAAGTATCTTCTGGCGGGGGTCGTTTCCGTTCCGGTGATCGGCTATGTCGCTTGGAACTATATTATGCAGGATCACCACAGAAAGCGAATTCTTATACTGTTCGATAAGGAACTGCAGCAGCAGGAAATACTCGGCGACTATTATCAGCAGTACCACGGCACGATAGCATTAGGCTCGGGACAGCTTACGGGGCTGGGCTTTGACGCAAATCATCATACCGAAACCTCGTATCTGGAAAACGACTATGTGTTCGCCTACATCGGAATGACGCTTGGATTTATCGGCTGTATGGTGGTTGTCATAGTGCTTGCGGCATTATGCTTAAAGCTGCTCTCCAACGCCTCGGGTGCTCCCGACTTCCTCGGAAAGCTGATGTGTGTGGGAGTATTTGCAATGGTATTTTTCCATTGTGTTATAAATATCGGAATGGTGCTGTCGGTAATTCCCGTTATCGGCATACCGCTGCCGTTTATAAGCCAGGGCGGTACTTCGATGATGATGACGCATATTTGTATGGGGTTGGTACTGAGCGTGTCGTGCCATAAGGAAAAGGTCAAGCATATGTTCTACACGGAAAAGGACTGACATTTCGGCGTTTAATTTATTGATTAAGGAGATCGTTATGAGACCTATCATCAGAAACCTCAAGGACGTTTACCCAACTTTGCAGGCGGCTCAGATACAGCGGTACAGGGCTGCAGAGGTCGGATTTGCGGAGTATTTCGGCGCACTTGGGGCGCACCGGTTCTTCTCGGCGCCGGGGCGCACGGAGATATGCGGAAACCACACCGACCACAACAACGGCAAGGTGTTCGCGGCAAGCGTGGATCTGGATATTATCGCCGTTGCAGAGCAAACAGACGACGGATTTGTCACTATAAAATCCGATGGGTTTCCCGAAGACAAGATAGACCTGAGCGACCTGAACGTTCACGAGGACGAAAAAAACACCTCTGCGGCTCTGATACGCGGAATACTTAAAGGCTTTAAAAAGAACGGTCACAACATAGGCAGCTTCCGTGCGTACACGACCTCCACCGTAATAAGGGGGACGGGGCTTTCAAGCTCGGCGGCGTTTGAGGTGCTGGTCGGGACTATCCTTTCGCATATGTTTAACGATGGACAGATCTCGCCTGTAAAGGTGGCACAGATATCGCATTTCGCCGAAAATGTGTATTTCGGGAAAAATTCGGGGCTGATGGACCAGACAGTGTGTGCTGTGGGCGGGTTTGTCGCTATCGACCTGAAGGACGGCGATATACCCGTCATCGAAAGCATAAAGTGCGATTTTGCCAAATATGAGCACGCGCTTTGCATAGTCGACACGAAGGGCGATCACGCCGACCTCACAGCCGATTACTCGGAGATACCGCGCGAAATGAAGGAAGTGGCGGGATTTTTCGATTGTCAAACGCTGCGCTCGCTGTCGCTGGCGGATATAATCCTCAACATTAAATTCCTGCGGGAGCAGTTCGGCGATAGGGCAGTGCTTCGCGCTATTCACTTCTTCCACGAGAACGAGCGCGTTGAAAAGGTAGTACACGCGCTGAAAAACGAGATGTTCGACAACTTCCTGTCATCTGTACGCGAAAGCGGCGACAGCTCGTTCAAATACTTGCAGAACGTCTACTCAAATTCCGATATCAGGCATCAAAGCCTTTCCATCGCGCTTAATATCGCGGAAAGCTCGCTTCACCGCAAGGGCGCGTGCCGCGTCCACGGCGGCGGATTCGCGGGAACGATACAAGCGTTCGTGCCGTTCGACGCGCTGAAGCAGTTTAAAATGAATATGGAAAAGGCGTTCGGAACGGGCTCTTGTCATATCCTGTCAATTCGGAACGTCGGCGGGTGCGAGGTAGTTGTTAGCTGATAGTTTCTAGTTGTTAGTTAAATGGCTTTGTAATCGCGGTTTGCGCGGGTTCGCGAAAACTGCGCCTGCATAAAATCGCATTACAATCGCGTTTTTAAGCATTGGAAAGACCGAATTTGGCTTTGTAATCGCAAAAATGCGCTGCAAAGCGGCGCACCTTTACTAACAACTAACTACTATATAACTAACAACTATCAGCGTATTGCGACAGTTGTTTTATCAGCATTTGGTCAACCAATGCGTCGACTTCAATGCCGTTTTCGGTGTACTCCTCGGAGAACACCTTGCCGTTTTCGCGTATTTTCGCGGTCAGTCCCGCCTTGTCGTAAGGGAGCAGCAGCTTCATTCGGCGGCTCGTTTGAGGGAGATTTCGCGCGATCGTTTCCAAAAGGCGGTCTATGCCCTCGTTTTTCAGGGCGCTTATTTTGACGGTGCGGTCGTCCTCGGGAATGTTTTCCGCGATCTTATCGCATTTGTTGAGAACGGTCACGACGGGGATCTCCGCCGCGCCTAAGTCCGCGAGAGTTTTCAGCGTTACGTCCGCCTTTTCGGCGGCTTCGGGATCGGAAACGTCGCAGACGTGGATTATAATATCCGCGCACGCCGCCTCCTCAAGCGTCGACTTGAACGCTTCAACGAGATGGTGCGGCAAACGGCGTATCAATCCTACCGTGTCCACGAGCAGCAGATTGCGACCGTCGGGCAGCTCTATTGAGCGCGAGGTGGGATCGAGGGTCGCGAAGAGCTTGTCCTCGGCAAGCACTCCCGCGCCAGTCAAGAGGTTCAACAGCGTGGATTTTCCCGCGTTCGTGTAGCCGACTATCGCGCCGACTTGAACGCTGTCCTTTCGTCGGCGCTCACGCGAATAGCCGCGCCGCTGTTCAAGCTCGCGAAGTTCAGCGGAGAGCTTGTCTATCCTGCGGCGAATGTGACGGCGGTCT
>DILZ01000006.1:327-2820 GCA_002425305.1 Ruminococcaceae bacterium UBA5579 | reverse complement strand
CGCCGATACCCATAAGGCGCGGCAGACGGTATTTAAGCTGCGCGAGCTCAACCTGTAATTTGCCCTCGCTTGAAACGGCTCTGCCCGCGAAGATGTCAAGAATAAGCATCGTGCGGTCGATAACGCGGACGTTGGTTTCGTCCTCAATATTGCGTATCTGCGACGCGGTAAGCTCGCAGTCGAAGATGAGCAGCGTCGCCCCGAGATTTTGGCAAAGCTCATTGAGTTCCTCGAGCTTGCCCTCGCCGATNNTAACGGTCGCCGGCTCGTATGAGGGGCGCTTCTGGATAACTCGCGCGATCTCCTCCGCGCCGGCGGTTTTAGCAAGCTCCGAAAGCTCGTCGACAGAGGCTTCGCAGTCGTATTCGCCCGTGTCCGCCGCGACTAAAATGGCCTTTTCTGGTTGTTTTTCTTGCATAAAATTCTCCTTTCGCAAAAGGTTGGAGAATGAGTAACTTTTATATTATAGCAGATTGTCCGGGATTTGTCAAGAGAAAATACCCACAAGGAGTAAGCTTATGGGACATTGTATCAGAGCCATTATCGGCTCTCACGAGGTTATTCAAAAGCCGGTGGACGATTGGGTCTGCGCAAAGGAGATCGAGCTGCCGCAAGGATTTGGTATGATATTTTGCACGATCGAGCTTCTTGAAGATATTGAGGAGCTTTTGGAGTGCTCTGGCAAAGCTGTCGACGCTCCCGATTTCCCGGAGCTTGATTATTTTGACGCGTCGGTAAAGGAGCTTATGGAGAACTACTCGCAAGGCGCGAAGCTCGCTTATGTGGAAACCGACTATTTTGGCGGCACGGGAACACAAGCGGGGATACTTTACGAAGACGGAAAGCCCGCCGTACCGAAGAGCGGCGAGGGTGCGATAAACGCTCTGTTAAAGGAGCTTGGCGTGTGGTGCTTCCCCGGCAAAGACGAATTCGATATGCTGAACTTGGGAAAGTACCGACATATGGAATAGAAGCTCGAAAAAGGAGTTGACGACTAATGTACGATCGTTACAACGACATTTCAAAATTCATAACGCCCGACAATTGGGAGATTGACAGCCACGGGCTTGTGCATATTTCCTGCGAGGACGACTACGACATTGCGGTGGATTTTAAGCGGTGCTGCTGCTCGTTTGAGGAAGCAAAGCCGTTTATCGCGCTTGTCACGGGGCAAATCAACGAGCTTGACAACACGGTTCAGCGGTTTGATTGTCGAAACGGCAGTGACTATGACCCAAACAGTGACGAAACTCCTTTTGCGCTTGAGCTTATAAGCCTTGAAAAGCCCGATACGATTACGCTAAGCTACATATGCACAGACGAAAATTCGGAGTTTGACGCGGTTTTCGAGTTTAAAGACAACAGTTTTCATCTGCGTTCGTTCGGCACTGTGAAGAATATCCCCGATAATTGGGAAGAAAACATAACGACCAAATAGGGAGGGCTTATGGGAAAAGAAGTTAGAAAAGAAGTGATCTACAACGGGCAGCCGCTTACGCTGGAGCTGTTCTGGGCTACGGGCGAGCCATGCCTTTGGATAAAAAGATGCCCCGAACAAATAAGTATCCCTAAAATGGAGTTTGTCGGCGGGTATCCGAGCGACTACTGCATATTCTTAAAAAATCTCACTGCGGAGGAGCTTGCTTTGATAACCTTGCCCGACGGCTCTCCGATAGATATAAACAAAGAGATAGAACAGCTAAAATAAACCGAAAAGGGTGGTATATTTGAAATTCAAAAGATTTGACGTACTGATAGTCGGCACGGGCATTTCGGGCATTTACGCCGCGCTTAATCTCGACCCGAAGCTGAGCATACTTATGCTCTCGAAGCGCGAGCTTACCCTGTGCAACTCGGCGCTGGCGCAGGGCGGCGTGGCTGCGGTGATGGATCCGGATAACGACGACTACGAGCTGCACATCAAGGACACGCTTATCGCCGGGCAGTACAAAAACAATCTCGACAACGTGCGAATACTCGTGCAGCAAGGACCAAAGGACGTGGAGCGCCTTGTCGAGAAATACGGCGTGTATTTCGACCGCAAGGAGGACGGCTCGCTTGCCTTGACGCTTGAAGGCGGACACTCGCGGCGGCGTATCGCTCACCACAAGGACACCACGGGCTACGAGATAGAGACCGCGCTTATCGAACAGGTGCAAAAGCTCACGAACGTCACCGTTATCAACAATTCGGTGCTGTGCCGTCTGGAGCGCGAAAACGGAATGTTCTTTGCGGACGTGATAGTCGACAATGTGGACGGCGGCGCAAAGGCTCACGAGTACTACTGTACGGAAAACGTTATACTCGCAACGGGCGGCATCGGGCGCGTTTACGACTTCACGACCAATTCCGCGATAGCAACGGGCGACGGTATTCAGCTCGCGTACAATCTCGGCGCGGAGATAAAAAACTTGAGCTACATTCAGTTCCACCCGACCGCTTTTGCGGACAAGGAGAACCCCGACACGATGTCGGAGGGTGAACGCCCAAACG
>DILZ01000006.1:0-288 GCA_002425305.1 Ruminococcaceae bacterium UBA5579 | reverse complement strand
AGGCTGTCCGCGGCGAGGGCGCGTATCTCTTAAACTGCAATAACGAACGCTTTATGCCGCGATATGAGCCGGAGCGAAAGGAGCTTGCCCCGCGCGACGTGGTCTCCAACTGCATTATGGAGGAGCAAAGGGCGGTCGGCTCGGACGAGTTCTGGCTCGACATCTCGCACAAGGACGCGGATTTTATCAAGAACCGCTTCCCGATGATATACAACAAGGTGCTTGAAAAGGGCTACGATATGACGAAAGAGCCTATCCCCATTTATCCGTGCCAGCACTATCTTATGG
>DILZ01000094.1 GCA_002425305.1 Ruminococcaceae bacterium UBA5579 | reverse complement strand
TTGCGGGCGACGCGCTCGCTATGCTGCCGTATCAGATAATAGCCGAAGCGGGACTTAAAAAAACGCTTTCTCAGGATTCGGCTTTGAAGATCATAAAGCTGCTGGGCGAGCTTTCGGGCGTTTGGGGAATGATAGGCGGACAGACCGTCGACCTCGAAAACGAGGGCAAGCGCCCCGACGTTTCGGTGATATTGGAGATGTACCGAATGAAAACGGGCGCGCTTTTGGAGTTCTGCTGCCGCGCGGGCTGCATAGCNNTGCGCGGAAAAGCAGCTTGCGGCGGGAAGCTACGGGCAGCGTCTGGGGTTGGCGTTTCAGATAGTTGACGACATATTGGACGTCACCGCAGACGAAAAGCTGCTCGGAAAGCCCGTGGGCAGCGACGCGGCGGACGGCAAATACACTTTTGTTACCGCAGTCGGCTTGGATAGGGCGAAGGAACGCGCCGCCGAGCTCACCGGGCAGGCAAAGGACTGCCTCGCGGAGTTCCCCGACAACGGGTTTCTTACAGAGCTTACCGATATGCTGCTTGAACGCAGATTTTAAAGGTTCGGAAAAAATATGAAAAAGGATATATTACAATATGGCAAAATTACCGATCAATCCACTGATAATAGTGGGATTTGTTTCGTTTTTATCGGCGCAGATACTAAAGACGATACATTACGCGATAAAATTTAAGACGTTTAATCCCGAGCGCATAACGGGCGCGGGCGGTATGCCGTCGTCGCATACCTCGCTCGTTCTTTCCGTGGTCATTTATTCGCTGCGGCTTAATGGTCCGCAAAGCTCCGAATTCGCGTTTTCAATACTTATCGCAGGCGTGGTCATCTACGACGCTTTAAGCGTGCGGTACAACGCAGGGCTTCACGCAAAGGAGCTTAACAAGATGCGCAAGATCATCGACGAGATCGATGACGAGATAACCCAGCTTTCCGGCGGCGAGGAAGATCCGGACATCGACGAGCTTGTCAGCCAAAAGGAGCTTAAGGAGTTCTTAGGTCACACACCTATCGAGGTTTTGGCGGGCGGACTGCTTGGTATCCTTATAGCTATGGTGTTCCCGAAGTAGGGGTTAGAGATAAGAGGTAAGAAGCAAGAAACCGTAGCCACAGGGAAAATTCTAAATCTCTAATCTCTTACCCCTAATCTCTCACCTCTAATCTCTTACCTCTAAATAACCAAGGCGGTGTTGATTTGATACTGAACGATGATATTGATCATAAAGTGATATCTAATATGGACGCTTTGCAGCTTAAGGCGCTTTGCAGGGAACTGCGCAGGGTAATTATGCGCACCGTTATGAAAAACGGCGGTCATTTGTCGTCCAATCTCGGAACGGTAGAGCTTTCCGTGGCGCTGCACTATGTGTACGATGTGTTCGGCGGCGATAAGATAATATGGGACGTCGGGCATCAGGCGTATGCGCACAAGCTGCTTACCGGCAGATTTTCGCGGTTTGGCACGCTGCGCAAGCGCGGCGGCATTTCGGGCTTCACAAGGCGTTCTGAGAGCGAGGCGGACGCGTTTGTCTCGGGACATTCGAGCACGGCGCTTTCAGCGGCTTACGGTATTTCCACCGCGATGCGGCTTAACGGGGATAGCGGCACGGTCGCGGCGGTGGTCGGCGACGGCGCGTTTGCGGGCGGTATGGCATACGAGGCGCTGAACAACGCGGGCAAGACCGCCACAAACCTCACGCTTGTGATAAACGACAACGCGATGTCAATAGGGAAAAGCACCGGAGCGTTGGCACGGTACCTTTCGCACATACGCTCTACAAAAAAGTACTTTACGGCAAAGGAGCGCGTCAAGACCGCGCTTTCTTCCGTGCCGCTCGTAGGCAAGCGGGTGGAGCGGCATATCGCAGCTGCGAAGGTCTTTTTGAAGGAGCTGCTTTACGAAAGCTCGAACTGGTTTGAGAATATGGGCTTTTATTACATCGGACCGGTGGACGGTCACGATCTCGGTAATATGATCGAGGCGCTTACCGTTGCCAAGGAGATGAAACGCCCGTGCGTCGTGCATATATTCACTCAAAAGGGAAAAGGATACAAACCCGCCGAAGATAACCCGGGCGAGTATCACGCGGTCGCTGAGAACGGCGTTGTGGAGGAGTTTGTGTACGACGATCTTCCGCAGCACGAGGATCAGAGCTTTTCGGAGGCGTTCGGGCGCGAGCTGGAGCGGCTGTGGCAGTCGGACAGTCGCGTTTGCGCGGTGACTGCCGCAATGAAGTACGCGGTTGGGCTGAACTACTTCAAAAATAGCTGCGCGGCGCGTTTTTTTGACACCGGTATTGCCGAACAGCACTCGGTGACTTTTGCGGCGGGGCTTTCCGTTCAGGGTATGCTTCCCGTGTTTGCGGTGTATTCTACGTTTTTGCAGCGCGGCTTTGATCAGATCATCCACGACTGCGCCATTGAGAACACGCATATCGTGCTTGCCGTCGACCGTGCGGGTTTTGTCGGCGCGGACGGAGAAACGCATCAAGGTATTTTTGATGTGCCAATGCTTCGGCTTATCCCGAACACCGTTATTTACTGTCCCGCGACGTTTGAGGAGCTTAGGCGGTATCTTCGCCGGGCGATATACGATACCGAGGGGATCGCGTGCGTGCGCTACCCCAAGGGCGGCGAACCGCAAATACCTTGGGAATATGCGCCGGCGTTTACGGAAGTGGACGACTTTTACCATTCCGGCAAGCGTTCCGATGTCCTCGGTGTGACTTACGGGCGCGTTTCGGTTGATTTAGCGGAGGCTTGCGCAAGATCGGGCGCGGACTTCCTGCGGCTTGTGACGATTAACCCGCTGCCCGAACGCGTATTGGACATAGTTTTAAAATACGAGCGCGTTGTGATCTTCGAGGAATGCTCGGTAACGGGCGGCGTCGGCGAGGGGCTGCTTAGCAAGCTTTGCAGGCGCGGTTTTCGCGGCAAGGCGGAGATAGTCGGCGTGGACAGCGAGTTTGTT
>DILZ01000137.1 GCA_002425305.1 Ruminococcaceae bacterium UBA5579 | reverse complement strand
GCTGTCCGTTACGGGCAGCCGTGTTTGTTATTCATATGGGGAAATTATTTTTCAACGAGAATGACAAAGCAGTTTGCGTATCCTATTCCCAGATCGGCAAGCTTATTCTCCATACCCTTCATATTGTAGACCTCCTTAACGGCCTTTATGATGTCGTTCTTGGAGATGGTGGAGTTGGATATACGAATAGTATTTACCTTGCCGTTGTTTTCAAGGCAGTGTCCGAGTACGCTCTTGAATTCCTCAATGCTGCTGGCACAAAGACCGTTTGCTGCGTAGTATTCTCTTTCGGATTCCTCAACGCAGAACTTTCCAACGGCGGTATCGAGGTCGTACAGCTTATCCTCTGTGTAGCCCGTCATAGCAAGATCGTCCGAGCCTGCCTCGTACAGGAAGAACGGGATGCCGCAGTTGGTCGCGTTGTTTGTGCAGTCGGTCTGGAACCACTTGCCGTCAAGCTTAACGGAATTCCACGCGTGCGGAAGATCGCCGTTGAGATAACCAGTGATGACCTTTGCCTCAACGCCGCTCATATTGCAAAGGAGCTTATAAGACAGCGCGTAGGACTGGCAAACGCCCTTCTTGTCGACGATTATGCCGTGCGCGTTGAATGCGTCCTCGTTGTCCTTCCAATCGTCGCCTTTTCTGTAGTTGCTCTTCTCCGCCTCGGCAACTGCTTCTTTGTCGTAAGCGGTGTTCTCGTTGAGATAGTCGTAAAGCGCTCTGCACTTTTCCTCGTCGGACATTCCGGAGGAGATATTTTCCTTGACGATAGCGCTTGCCTCTTCAAGTATCTCAGCCTGCTTTTCTTCAAGCTCGGATTTGCTGTAGCAGTATTTCACATGCAGCGCGAGAGATCCGTAATCATATTTGTACGAAACCACGCCAAGCACATAGGGGTTCTGGTAATATACCTTCTGGAACACGTCCATAAGATTATCGTATTGCTGAAGAGACGGGAACGCCGCAAACGAGATCCTTTCGTTGCCCGCGATCAGGTTTCTCGCAAGCCATTCCTCCTCCGCAGATTCAGCGAATACCGCGTACTCGGTCTGCTCAACAAAATCCTTGTTGCCCTTTTCGATGTGTTCCTCGGTGTTTTCTATCTGACGTTCAACAAGTGTCTGCGCGTCGGAGCCTCCGGGAGTGGGTTTGGGGTCGGATTCGGGAACGGATTCAGAAATTGATTCGGGGTCGGACTCAGGAACGGATTCCGAGGTCGGCTCGGAGTTGTTCTCGGGAGTTGTCGGTTTGCTTTCAATAATGGTAGGAACGCTGCTGTCGGGATTGAACGGAGTGTTGTTCTCGGGGTCGGCCTTGGTGGAGTTGTCAAAGTTGCTGCCGTTGAAGCCGGTGGGAGCGTCGCCCTCCTTCTTGGTTCTGTAATACGCCATTTTACCGTCCAGGATATCCATGCTGCACGTGCCGGTGATCGCCGTGCCCTCAATGGAGTAGCGATACGTCGGATAATCCGTTCCCAAAAGCGTTTTGTCCCAATGGAATTTGTAGGTAGCGCTGCGCTCGGTTATCGAGCCGTCAATGTTCTTTACGCGGACGGTCTGCGGCAGATCCGCTTCGCTGTCAAGCATCTTGTGCATAATGTCGTCTTCGTCAATGACCACATACGGAATAACGAGGTCGGAGGTGTTCACGATATTCGACAGACCGCTTTCCTTGTCGCCAAACACCGCAGTAACAAAGTAAGAGCCGCATACGGAATAGTTCTGCCCGATAATATAATCGGTATCGTCAGCGTCAAGTATCGGGTCGTGATAGGAGATAGCCAGACCGTGATCCTTGCCCGCGAAGCAGTCAAACTCTGTTTCGGTGGTCTCCGAATGTTTCAAAAGATAGCCGTCGCCATACACATTATACGCGCTTTCCGCGCCCGCTACGGGTTCGTTGAAGTAGCCAGTACGGTTTTTGTCGGTGTTGCCGTACCAATAAACGTTGTAGCCTGTCGCGCCTTCTACCGCGTCCCAAACGAGCTTGAATCTGCCCGTGCTGTCAACAACGCCCTTTACGGTGGGTACGCCAAGCTCGTGCTTTACGGTGAACGGGATAATAACGGGCTTGTCAAGCTTAACAAAGCCCTCCGCGTCAAGGTCGACCCAAACCGCGATGTAATACATCGAAGCGTTGCCCCACACCTGAATGTCATCCTCGATAGTAGCGTGTTTCTCGGCATCCGTTCTGAGAACGCCGTCGATAGGCGAAACGCGGAGCGTCGTTCCGTCCTCGTCAAACAAAACTGACGTATACAGCTTGCTCTGTTCGGTGCAGGCGGGATCGGTGTGTACCGACACCATATCCCACGGCTCAATGTACATATGTGCATCCGTGGAATAATATTTCGTCTTGAACTTGAACTCGAACACTTCGTCGGGTTCTACGTTATACAACGGCATAATGTCGTTGTTTTCCGTGCTGCCGTATACCTTTTTGATGTCCTCAACGGTAACGACCTTCGCGTAGTTTTGAATTCCCGAGCCGCTTGTCGTTTCAGGTGCTGTGCTCATAGATACGCCGGAAGTGCTTGTTCCGGAACTGCCGCTTTCGTTTTTTGAGCAGCCCGTAAGCAGAAGCGTCAAAGCGATCGTGCTTGCGAACAGCCCTTTAAGTGCCTTTTTAGATCTCATAATTTACCTCCCAAAAATCGGTGTGTTTTCTTTTTTCAATCATAACACGATTTGAAGCCGGAAAAGGCTGCAAAAAAATCAGCGTAATTGGAAATTTTTTTCGCCGGCTTCCAGAATATCGCCCGCAATGCGGAATTTTACAATATCGCCGTTTTCGGATACCACCATATAGTATTCGGCGGTTTGGTCGGGCTGCGAATTTGTCGCGGCGGCAGAGCGTATCCTTTCGGAGAGTGCCTCGCGCTGCTTATCGGATATCTTATCCTCAAACTCAAATTTGTTTTTGTCGCTTTTATACACAACGGTGTTTTCAGCGGCGAGCATATTCGCAATCTGTTCGGGTATATTTTCGTCATTGGACAAAACCGCACTTTCCGCGAATACACCGACGGTATAGGATATCTTGTTTTGATCGGTTTTTATCACTATATGACCGAGAGGGGCCGGCGTCGGACGACTGAAGATCACTGTCAGCGCCGCCGCAGCGCCCGCGCATACGGTCGCCGCCGATATGAATATCATAAGCGGTTTTTTGCTTTTTTGAGGCTTGCGCTGCTCCCGCATTTGCAATTCCATTTTTTGTTCAAGACGTTCAAGGAACTCCGCGTCGGGAGCAATGTTATTTTGAAGCTCATTATATTCATCTTTAAAGCTCATACGGCTTCCTCCTTTAATATATCTTTAAGCATATTCCGCGCCCTTGAAAGCTGCGAGCGCACCGTTGACTGTTTTTCTTTGGTTATAGCGGCTATTTGTTCTATGGACATATCCTCATAATAAAACAGGTGTATCGGTATTCGGTATTTTTCCGGAAGACTTTGCACAGCGTAATAGACCTCGCTTTTTTCTTCAAGCTCGTAGGACGGCTCGCAGCTCGTTTCGGGAAGCTCATCAAGCACGGCCTTGTGACGGTAGTGCGCGCTTTTCACAAAATCATTGGTGCAGTTCACCGCGACGCGCAGTATCCACGCTTTACGATGCTCTTCGCTGTTGAATTTCTTGCTTGCGCTTATATATTTCAAAAACACGTTTTGGGTTATATCCTCGGCGTCCGTTTGGCTTTGCGTTCGAGAGTAGGCTATTCGATAGACCGTGCCCGAGTACATTTCCAGAAGCGTTTTGGCAGGAAGCTCCTGCTGAAATCTNNCCTTCCATATACATTTCTCCTTTTTCAGACGATCATACCTTTCTGTATATAACACGATGCAGATAGTAAAAAGGCTGCAAAAATTCGTGATTATAGGCAAAAAGTTATTAAACTGCACTGTACCGCAGGTCAACGGCTAGCGGCGTGGCGCGTGCT
>DILZ01000125.1 GCA_002425305.1 Ruminococcaceae bacterium UBA5579 | reverse complement strand
CATAGCTTTAACGGTTTATTTCGGCGCGTTTTATTGCAAATCTGCGTATTTTTTGTATATTTTTCCCTCCTATAACTGCGCGTTTGCCGCTGCCTCCAAAACCGCCGTTAAAATTGCGTTCATTTAAGACCGCTCCCTTCATTTTGTTCTTGACTTTTTTAAACAAAAAAGGCTATGACACGGGCGCTCTGCGTTGAGCGTTCCTGTCATAGCCTCTTTGCTATGTGTACATTATACTCCGTTTATCGAAAATTGTCAAGAGATTTTTGCAACTTTTTGTTTTTAAACTTGCATTTTGTATACTTTCACAAATTTGTCGCCAAAACAACCCTTATAGGAGGGAAAAATATACAAAAAATACGCAGATTTGCAATAAAACGCGCCGAAATAAACCGTTAAAGCTATGTAAACCAATTATTTCCACGTTTTTTTCCTTAAAATGTAACAGAATATATTTCATATTTTTGCAGAAAATATCCCCGTAAACCTTCAAAAAGGAGATGAAACCGATGAGCAGAGAAGTACAAAGCGTTATGAAAGGCGCGGCGGCAGCGGTCGTTACGGGAGGTATCGCGTTTCTTGCGGTGAAGTCGCTTTCCAACAACCGCCGCTTCAAGCGCAAGGCGACTGCTAAGGCGTTCAAGGTCCTCGGGAACTTTATGGACAGCCTTTAAGTATTGCCTGTCTACCCGCAAAATATCCCCCGTGTGAGCGGGGGAATTTTGCTTTTTTTACGAATCGAAACGGCGGTTTACGTCTCCTGTTTTTCTTCGCGGCGTATTATGATACGGACGACGCCCCACGCGAGCAGAACGAGGACCGCGCTTCCCGCCGTGAGCATAAGCGTATCTATCAAATACGGCCGCATCTTAAGATACGTTTCTTCATTGGCGTTGTCAAGACCGATGTATTTATAAAGTTTCCGGAAAAAAGCGAAATCCACAAGATAATTTAGAACATTACCAAAGAAGAAACGCTCAACGAGGAAAAACAAAGCCGCGGTCACAGGCAGGGAGAGCAGAACGTGCTTCGCCTTAAAATCAGAGAATACTGTAAGCAAGACCGTTAAGATCATAACCCCTACGCATTGCAGCACAAGACTGATTATTGCCATAATGTTTAAGAAAGCATCTTGAATCGTACTGCCGGGAAAAAGAAGAAGCCCGACGATCGCCCACAATAAAGATGTAATAATTCCTATCAGATATACCGCTGCGGGCACTGCCGCTCCCAGAACGAACAGACCCGCGACGGGATTGAATTTCGAGACAAAACTTTTCATAAACGTGCCTTTCTGTCAGCCGTACATTTCAAAAGTCGTCAGCCGTATATTATATACTTTTTGTCTGCATATCACAACTCGTCCTTGCGCCGTTTTTTTCGTGCGGCAAGATGTGCTGTCGTCCAGGTGACGAGAACAATCAGCGCGCACGCCGCAGTCTGAAAAAGAGCCATTCTGATATACAGATTAAGTTCAATGTAGAAAGAATAATAATAATCGGCATAATCAGCATAGGCTGTTCCGATCTCTTTACCATAAAAACGATTGAATAACCAAAGCTCGGGAAAATTACCCTGCGCAAGCCACGGCACAAAGCGTTCGACAATAAAAAACACTGCTGATGAAATGACCGCCGATAATAAAACATGATATATTTTCATTCTAGAAAAAACGCTTAAAACCAACGTAAAATAAACTATTGCGATTACTTGAAGCACCAGTCCGATTATCATAATGCCATTAAAGTCTTCTTTCCAGTTTGAGGTTCCCCAACTCAGCATTGATGGAAAACCCACCATTATCATCGTAACAAAGCCTATCGCATAGATGGAGAGTGGCACAATTATCCCCAAGATACCCGCGCTCAAGAAAGGGTTGATTTTTGTGGCGAAATTTTTCATAAACGCTCCTCTAACGTTAACCGAAGTCAGCCGTATATTTTAAACCTCTTGATGTAGAACCAAGTGCCGAAGCTCAGCCCGGAAACGCCGCCGCAGATGTGTCCGAAATGCGAGATGTTGTCGTTAGCGGTGATGCCTGCGTAAACCTCTTGTCCGAGGTAGATTGCCGCGATAAGTATTAGCGTCAGCGGTATCTCGCCCTTTTTCATATTCCCGAATGCCGAGAGGATTATCAGCATAAACACGATGCCGGAAGCTCCGAGTATATCGGTGCTGAAAAACGCCGTGTTGAGCAAGCCGCCCGCGAGAGCCGTCGCTATCATCATAATAGCGAGGTTCCAGCTGCCGTAGCGTTCCTCAACTATCGGACCTATAAGCAGCATCATAGTGATATTCCCCGCAAAGTGCGAGAAATTCGCGTGTCCGAAAACATAGGTGAATGTGCGCAGGTATGTCAGCGGATTTAAAAGGCTGCCGTGTCCGTAGCAGATGAACAGCGTCCGCGTAGTGCCGTAGTTCGTTATCCAGCCAAGTATCAGCGTAACAAGGCACACCGCCGAGAACGTAAGTATCACGGGGGAGTTGTAACTTAATTTGTACTTGTGCTGTGTGGTGGAAAATGTTTTTCTTGCCATAATTTTGTCCTTTCTAAATTGATCTTTTCATTAAAATGCAGTGAAACGTATCGTATTCGCCGCATTCACCGGATTTTGTGAAGCCGTAGCTCTCGTACCAATGCTTTACGCGTTCGTTCGCCTCTACGACGCCGATGACGATCTCCGAAAAGCCCAGCTCCCGCGCCCTGTCGAACGAGTGATACATAAGGCTCTCGCCGATCTTGCGGTGACGGTATTCGGGGAGAGCGCACAGGTTTGAAAGTTCGATCCCGCCGCCGATTATTCGCAGCGAATAATATCCCGCTATCGTCCCGTCGACAAAGCACGCGTACATCGGGCGCTTTTCAACGTGCATTTGGCGTTCTAACTTCTCGTTCGTCGTAGCGAACGAGGTGAATTTCGGGTCTTTTTCGGCAGTGAAGCCGAATTCGTCCGCGACTGTCTGGAAGCTCCGCCGAATGACCCGCACACATTCGGGGATATCATTTTCCGTGATCCTTCTTATCTCCATAATTGACATCCTCCGTTTTTTGAACATACAACGCTGCGGTAAGTTATTGAGCGTCGAAGCCCGCGATAACATCGCCGTCGTCGATAATGATAAACTCGCCGAGGTCTGTAAAAAAGCGCAGTCCGTTCAGCGTGTTATCGCCGGCGATAGCCTTAACGCTCAAAAGCTCCGCACCCTTGAACCGTGATAGCGGCGTATATTCGCGCCACTCCAAGTCCTCTTGCCAATCGGGCAAGGGAGGAACTTCGCCAAACCAACGCGGCTTGTCTGTCGGGAGAATTTCATTCCACGAGAGAGCAATGTATTTTTCGGAGCTTACGTTAACGGCAAGCGTACCCTGTTCAAGCTCAACGAGCATTGGCGCGTCGTCGAACCACTTGTCGTCCGTGTTGTCCCAAGCCCCGTATATACCGGCGATACTGCTGCCCGAAAGAGCCGCGAGCCGCTTTTCCCACTTTTCCGAAAACCGCTCCTTATCGGAAAAGTACTCAAACGGAAATTCCGTAAGTATCATATCCGCCCCCGCAAAGTCCGTGACAGTCTGCCTACGGGCAAGCCCATAACGTTGTAATAATCGCCCTCTATCCGTTTGACGAGCAGAGCGCCCTTTTCCTGTATGCCGTATGCGCCCGCCTTGTCCATAGGCTCGCCGGTGGCTATATAATCAGAAATTTCCCGCTCGGACATCGGATAAAACTCCACTTTTGTTTCCTCTGAAAAGCTCTCGGTCTTACCGTCGTCAAAAATCACGAATACTCCCGTAAACACCGAATGTACCCGCCCCGAAAGCGTTTTCAGCATTTCGGCGGCGTGCTTTTCGTCGCGCGGCTTGCCAAGTATCTCTCCGTCTATCGCCACAACGGTGTCGGCGGCGATTATCGTTTCGCATTTGTATTTCAGAAATATCATAAAAGCCTTTTGCCGCGCGATCTCGACCACTGCCTCGCTTGGAGAAGCGCCTTCGGGAACGATCTCCTCGCCCTGTGCGGGAATTACCCGAAAATCGGGAGTTATCAGTTTTAAAAGCTCTTTTCTGCGCGGACTTTGACTTGCAAGTATCATTTTTATCTCCTTGTCGTCGGGTGAAAAAGTCCGATATTTATCCGATCCTCTGTCTTGATTTCAGAGTGAGGGTGAACAATAAATATCGTGTTACAATATTATACCATACATTTCCGATTTTTTCAATACCTCTGTTCGTTATATAATAAAGATCAAACAGTAAAATTACCTCCCTGATACTATCCTTCGCCTGTCCCAAGCTCGGTGCTGAAGCTGTACAGATCGCGGTACTTTTTCGGCGTCATACCTTCGATACTGCGGAAGATTTTCGTAAAATAGCTCTGCGAAGAAAACGCGAGCGTTTCCGCTATCCTCGAAACGGCGTGATCCGTGTATTTCAGCATATTTTTAGCTGTCGAGATCTTTTTCGAGATAATGTAATCCGTTATAGTAGAGCCGGTTTCCTTTTTAAACAGACGCGAAAGATAGTTCGGATTAAGTCCAGTGTACCTTGCAAGCTCGCTTACGGTAATTTTTCTGTGAAGATTTTCAAAAATAAAGTTCACGCATAAAACCACCTGTTTTGAAAAAACACGGCTTTTGCGCAAAGCGCTCATCCGCTTTGTAAAATCAAGTGTCATTTCCCGGTGAAGCTCCGAAAGCTCGTGCAGCGAGCGCAGCTTGTCGCATTTCTGAATGTAGAGATCGCTCAGCCCATACGCCGATTCAAGCTCCAGTCCCGCTTCGATTGCGTACCGCGCAAGCATTGCCGCAGTTATTGTAAAGTGGTATTTCATACTTTGCAGCGGATCGTCGCTCAGCTTGCCAAAACCGCTTTTTTCGGTAAAATCCTCCTCGCAGAGCTTTGTGACCTTTTCGATATCTCCGTTTTTGACGGCATAATAAAAGTCAAACTCCGACACATACGGCGCGTGAAACTCCTCGCTTTCGCGAAGAAGCATTTCCTTTACTGCTATCTCCTTGTTGAAGCTCATCGTCCATCTCCTTGATTTAATAAAACATTTAATATCTCAACTAAACAAATTATATCATAATATTTATAAAAAAGCAATATAAATTATATATTTTTACTCAATCAAGGAGTATAATGTGATTAAAATTTAAGATATTATCGAAAGGAGTTTTTTATGAAAAAGAAGCTGATTTTACCGATAGTTGCGATTTTGACGACGGTTGGAATGCTTTCGGGCTGCGGCGACAAGAAAACTTCAAGCGCTTCGGACTCGTCTGATGTCGCAGCGTCAACCCCCGTGGAATCCAAGCCTGAGGAAACCAAGGTGCCTCAGCTTGACGGATATAATCTGCTGTGGAACGATGAATTTAACGGCACGAGTCTTGACGACAGCATCTGGAACAAGGAGCTTCGTGATCCGGGCTGGACAAACAACGAGCTTCAGGAATACACCAATTCCGATGACAACATTTTTATCCGTGACGGAAAGCTGGTTTTGAAGGCTATCAAAACCGATAAGGACGGAAAAGACTACTACACGTCCGGAAAGGTCAATTCCCAGAACAAGAAGCCGTTTACATACGGCAAGGTAGTGGTTTCCGCGAAAGCACCCGCCCNNGGTCGGGGCTTGTGGCCTGCAATTTGGATGATGCCCGAGGACGAGAGTCATTACGGACAGTGGCCGAAGTGCGGCGAGATCGACATTATGGAAACATTGGGACACGACCTCTCGACCGCGTACTGCACAGTACACTACGGCGCGCCGCACGCAGAGCAGCAGGGCACGATAGCCGGCAATTTCGGCGACGGATTCCACGAATACAGCGTTGAGTGGGAGCCGGGCGAGATGCGCTGGTATGTTGACGGCACCGAAGTGCTTAAGGTAAACGATTGGTTCTCGGCAGTGGAGGGTGAGGACGATAAGCCTTATCCCGCGCCGTTTGATCAGCCGTTCTTTGTGCAGATGAACCTTGCCGTTGGCGGCGATTGGCCGGGAAATCCCGATGCAACGACCGACTTTGACAAGGCGGAGTTCGAGATAGATTATGTTCGCGTTTACCAAAAGCCCGAATATGACACCAACGTCAAGAAACCCGAAGTGCAATACCGCGAGCCGCTTGAGGACGGCAACCTTATCTACAACGGAGATTTCTCCGAGGCGGAGGATCTTGCCGATGACAAAATCTGGACGTTCTATCTCGCAGAAGGCGGCAATGGCACGGCGGAGATCAAGGACAACACTCTTATCGTAAAGACCGAGGCAGCAGGCGAGGTGGATTATTCCGTACAGATCTTCCAGCCGGAGCTTCCGATGATAAAGGGCGATAAGTACCGTATCACGTTTGACGCGTATGCGGACGAGGCACGTGATATGATCGTTGCCGTTACCGCACCCACGGCAGGTTGGATTCGTTATTTCGAAGACACCAAGTTCGGCATTACCACCGAGAAAAAGACTTACACCTATGATTTCACTATGACCGAAAAGACCGATAACAACGGCAGACTTGAGTTCAATATGGGTAATTGCGGTTCGACAGCTACTATCTACATTTCCAATGTTCGCGTAGAAAAAGTAAGTTAATAAAAATTATCAGCCGTATCCCGATTTTGGGGTACGGCTGTTTTTTGTTTTGTTTCACATAAATAACACCGTATATGAACCTTTATTTATGTGTTTCTCCCCGCCTGCGGCGGGGAGAAACATAAGTTAATATACGGTTTTGAATTTATTTATCAAGTGTTTTGCAAACGCTTTAAATAAAAACAACGCCGCACATCCTTGTGCGGCGTTTAGATAATATCATTTCAGCTTTATTTTGACGTATTCCGTGATGATCTCGACGCACTTATCAAATCCGAGATCCCCGCTGTTCAGACAGAGATCGTAGTTGCGGGCGTCGTTCCAATCCTGCCCCGTGTGCGCTCTGTAGTATTCGGCGCGCTTTTTGTCGGTGGAAGCTATCGTTTTCAGAGCCTCCTTGCGGTCAAGTATCCCTTTAACGTCCGCGACATTTTTTACGCAGTGTTCCTCGTCCGCCCATACGAACACACGCACCGTGTCCTTGCGTTCGCGCAGAACGAAGTCCGCGCAGCGCCCCACGATAATGCAGCTTTTCTCGTCGGCGAGCTGCTTAATAACTTTGGCGGTGTAGTTGAACAGATTTTCCTCGGACGTGAACGCCTTCTTGTCGGGGGAGATAATGCCGCCCTTATAAACGCTCCGCTTTCCCAGACCGCCCTTTGTCTGCTCGTCCGACTGCCCGAAAAGAGCCTCGTTTATACCGCTTTCCTCGCTGGCGAGCTTGATGATATCCTTGTCGTAGAATTCCACGCCGAGCTTTCTCGAGAGCATTTGTCCTATCGTTCTGCCGCCGCTGCCAAAGCCGCGCGCTATCGTGATTATAAACTTTTCCATTTAGAAACTCCTTTGTTAGAGGTAAGAAGTTAGAGGTTAGAGATTAAGAGGTAAGAGATCAGAGGCGGTCTTTTTCCTCTTTGTTCTCATCGATTTTTTCCTCAAATTCCGCGTCGACCTCGATCTCCTTCGCGGTTTCCTGCTCTACATTGCTTTTCGCAGCCATAACAGCCGCCGCTGTAAGCGCTCCGCCTACGAACGGAATAACAAACTTCAAAAATCCCATTTTCTGTCCTCCAAACTAACAACCAACTACTATAAAACTATCAACTACTCGCCCAGATATGCTTTCTTGACCTGCTCGTTATCCATAAGCTCGTGAGCGTCGCCCGAAAGCGAAATCGTTCCCGTTTCAAGAACGTAAGCGCGGTTTGCTATCGAAAGAGCCTTTTTCGCATTCTGCTCAACGAGAAGCACCGTCGTGCCGCTTTTGTTTATCTCCTGGATAATGTCGAATATCTCGTTGACATACAGCGGTGAAAGTCCCATTGACGGTTCGTCCATCAGAATTATGGACGGCTTTGACATCAGCGCTCTGCCCATCGCGAGCATCTGCTGTTCTCCTCCGGAGAGCGTGCCAGCAAGCTGAGTGCGGCGTTCTTTCAGACGCGGAAAACGATCGTAAACGCGTTCAAGCGATTCGGCGATCTCCGTTTTATTTTTTCGCGTATACGCGCCGAGCGTCAAATTCTCAAGCACCGAAAGCTGCGCGAAAACACGCCGTCCTTCGGGAACGTGCGCCATTCCCATAGAAACTATCTTGTGCGCGGGAGTTTTGGTAAGCTCCGTGCCGTTGAACAGTACCGAGCCCCGCTTTGCGGGGATAAGTCCCGAGATCGTATGAAGCGTTGTGGTTTTACCCGCGCCGTTCGCGCCGATAAGCGCGATTATCTCGCCCTGTTCAACGTTAAACGAAATGCCCTTCAGCGCGTTTATCGCGCCGTAATACACTTCCAAATCTTTTATTTCAAGCATTGACATAATGTTATTCTCCCAGATACGCCGTGATTACCTTCGGGTCGTTTAGTACGGCGGTCGTTTCTCCCTGCGCAAGCTCCTGTCCGAAGTTCAGCACGGTAAGCTCTTCGCAGATACCCGAAACGAGCTTCATATCGTGCTCGATAAGCAGTATCGTCATATCAAATTTTTCCCGCACAAAGCGTATCGTTTCCATAAGCTCTGCTGTTTCGTTCTTGACAATGTAAAGGTCGGTANNCGCAGGCTCGTCGAGCAAAAGCAGCTTGGGGTTCGTGGCGAGCGCCCGCGCTATCTCCAGCTTGCGCTGTTTGCCGTAGGGCAGGTTTTGCGAAAGCGCGTCCTTTTCGCCGTCAAGATCGAACACCTTAAGAAGCTCTATAGCTTTTTCGTTCATCAGCTTTTCTTCTTTAAAGTAGCGGGGAAGCCGCAGTATGCCTTCTATTGTCGTATATTTCGTTTGGTTCTGCATACCGACCTTTACATTGTCAAGCACGCTCATTCCCTTGAACAGACGAATGTTCTGGAACGTTCTCGCAATGCCGCTTTTGTTTATCTCCACCGGAGATTTTCCCGTGATGTTCGCGCCGTCAAGGAATATCGCGCCCGTAGTGGGCTTGTAAACGCCCGTCAACATATTGAACACCGTGGTCTTTCCCGCGCCGTTCGGACCTATCAGTCCGTAGAGCTGATGCTTATTTACGCGCAAATTCAGCCCGTCGACCGCTCTTAGTCCGCCGAACTGTATCGACAGCTCCTTGACCTCAAGCATAACGCTGCTTTCAACCGCCGCTTCGGGCGTGTTTTCGGTGTTTTCGACATTTTTTGAAATATCTGTCATACCTCAGCACCTCCCGAAGTAACGTCTGCCGCCTTATCCTTTTTGAGCTTCGCCTTGATCTTCTCGCGCAGGCTTATAAAGAACGGCGCGTTCTTCCACAGCATAAGGAAGATGAGAATTATCGCGTATATCAGCATACGTGCGTTTACGATATTCTGATTTACCTTGCGCAGCATTTCCGGAAGCGCGTAGAGAATGACAGTAGCAATGATAGAGCCGCGCATACTTCCGAGACCGCCCAGAACCACAAACACGAGTATAAGAATTGAGAAGTTGTAATCAAATTTACCGAAAGCTATCATCGGAACGGAGTGTGCGTACAAAGCGCCGCCGACGCCCGCTATTGCCGCGGAAATGGTAAACGCCATAAGTCTGAACTTCGTTACGTTGATACCCACCGACTGCGCCGCAATGTAGTTGTCGCGCACCGCCATACAAGCGCGTCCGGATTTGGAGTTCATAAACGTCATCATAATAAAGAGCGTTATGATCAGCAATGCCACGACCCACCAAATGTTTGTATCCTGCGGTGCCTGCATTCCGATAGAGCCTTTCAATATCTGTTTCGCGCTTGCTGCATCAATGTTTTCGGGCGGTTTTGTAAATCCGAAATGCAGACCGTTTATGTCGGAAGTGAGGTAAATGTTGTTGGCGAGCGATTTCATTATCTCCCCGAAGCCCAGCGTTACTATCGCCAGATAGTCGCCGTGCAGACGCATAACGGGTATGCCGATAAGTATACCGAAAACCGCCGCTGCTATTCCGGAGCAGACAAGCGCGATAACCAGCCTAAGCCCGGACGGGCAGCCCGCCGCGTTTATCTGAACAATTTGCGATATCGTGCCGCCGAATATCGCACCGACGCACATAAAGCCGGCGTGTCCCAGTGACAGCTCGCCCAGAACGCCGACCGTCAAATTCAGCGACAGCGCCCAGATTATATGTATGCCGATAGGTATCAGCATACCTTTAAGCATATTGTTCCCGTCAAGCGCGCCCGCCGTCATCAGTACCGCCATTATGACGCTCAGAACCGCCGTACCGCTCAAGGTCAAAAGATTGTTGAGTTTCTGTTTTTTCATACTGCCGCCTTATACCTTTTCATTTATCTTCTTGCCCATAATTCCCGTCGGTCTTACAACAAGAACGATTATAAGCACCAAAAATACGATAGCGTCGGATAACTGCGTTGAGATATACGCCTTTGACAAAATTTCAATAACTCCCAACAATACGCCGCCGACCATTGCTCCGGGAATACTTCCTATACCGCCGAAAACCGCCGCGACAAACGCCTTGATACCGGGCATAGAGCCTGTGTACGGCGTAAGCAGCGGATAGGACGAGCACATCAGTATCGCCGCGACTGCCGCCAGCGCAGAGCCTATCGCAAAAGTGAGAGTTATCGTGGCGTTGACATTTATGCCCATAAGCTGCGCCGCGCCCCTGTCCTCACTGCACGCCAGCATTGCCTTGCCCGCTTTCGTTTTATTGATGAACAGCGTGAGCGCTACCATAATAATTACCGATACGATAATCGCGAGGAAAGTTTCCATCGATATCGTAAGGTCGGACTTCACGCCCTCGGCTTTGTAGGGATTTTCGCTGAAGAACACCGCGCCTCTGCCCTTGAATACCTGCAAAAACGGCGGCATTCCGTCAACGATGGAAGTGAACATACGCGGGGTTGCCGACTGCGTGAGCAGCGCGATATTCTGAAGCAGATAGCTCACGCCGATAGCCGTGATGAGCACCGCGAGCGGCGGAGAGCTTCTCAGCGGACGGTATGCCAGCTTTTCGATGACCACGCCCAAGACCGTGCATATGGTAACCGTGATCACAAGCGCGAGCCAAATAGGACACCAACTTGTCGCCATAGCGATGAACGCCGCATAGCCGCCTACCATTATAATGTCGCCGTGCGCGAAGTTCAGCATTTTCGCTATTCCGTAGACCATCGTGTAGCCCAGCGCGATAAGCGCGTAGATGCTCCCTAAACTCAATCCATCTACTATGTTTGAAATAAGTAACATAGAGCTTAACTCCTTATATTTTGATACGGGAATTTGTTTTCATAGAAAAATAACAACGTGTCACAATTCTATGAAAGCAAATCCCCGAAAACGAAGATTTGCCGTAATGCCCGAAATTATGGCAAAGCCGTACAAAGGCGTACGCCCTTGTACGGTGAGATCTTGCCCTAATTCAAAACTATCAAAGTACCTTGTAAGAGCCTTTGCCGTCGGCAACAACTATTTGCAGTACCTTCGGAGCTTTCTGCGGCTCGCCGTCGGAAGCCCACTTTGTTTTACCGGTAACGCCGTCGAACTCTATCTCGAGCATAGCAGCTTTGAGCTTGTCGCCGAGATCCTTTGCGGATATCGAAGCGTCCTTAACGTCTGCATTTTCAAGAGCCTTCTTTACGGCGTAGATGCAGTCGTAGCCGTCAGCCGCAAACTGGTTTACCTCAACGTTCGGGAACTTATCCTGATATGCCTTTGTGAACGCCGCGGACTTTGCTTCGGGAGAAGTTGAAGCATACGGGCTCATTACATAAACGCCGTCTGCAACGTCTACCTTATCCTTGAGCACGCCGATAAGACCGTCAAGTCCGTCGCCGCCGAATACGGGGATATCAAGACCCTGCTTTTGCGCCTCCTGAAGAACAAGAGCCGCCTGAGTGTAGTAGAACGGGAGGAACAAAAGCTCCGCGCCGCTGTTCGCTACCTGCTTAACCTGCTGCGAGAAGTCGGTCGCACTGTCCTTTGTAAAGGTGGTCTCCGCTACTATATCAAGTCCCTTTTTCGCTGCCTCTTCTTTGAAACCGTTGAAAATACCGGTGGAATAGTCCTCGTCATTCTGGTAGATAACGCCTATCTTCTTTGCGGAGAGGTTATCCGCGATATAGTCGGCAGCGATAGCACCCTGGTTCGGGTCGGTAAAGCACATACGGAAGCAGTTGTCGCCCGCCGTGATGCAGTTGACAGCCGAGCCGGACGGAGTGAGCAGGAACATACCGTCCTTTGCCGCCAATTCCGATACTGCTGCACAAGAGCCGGAGGTGACGGTACCGACAAGCAGCTTCATACCCTTGTCCTTAAGAGAGTTATACGCGTTCATACCCTTTTCGGGGTCTGCCTGGTCGTCCTCAAACGCTATCTCGATAGTCATACCGTTGATGCCGCCGTTTGCATTGATCTCCTCTGCGGCAAGCTCCATACCGTTTTTTACTGCGATGCCGTACTGCGCCGCTTCGCCGGTGATGGGACCGATACCGCCGATAACGAGCTTTCCGCTGTCGCCCGATTTTTTACAGCCCGTGAAGCTCAGGACCATTGCCGCTGCAGCCGCAGCCGCAACGGAACGCTTTAATAATTTGTTCATAACGATTTTCCTTTCTTTCCTACATTGTTGTATCTGTTTTAGGAATTTGAAAAACAATTTCGAACTTAACGAAATTATTTTCTTTGCAATTTTAATATACCATTTAATTCAAAATATGTCAATAACTAAATTACAATAATCTTAATAACCTCGCAAAACATATTTTGTGTATTTTGCACGAAAAAGGTGTTTTTTCATTGGGTCATTGAAAAAACACTCGCTTTTTCTTCCGAAAAAATAAAAAAATCGTTTTGCCGAAACCCGGCAAAACGATTTTCCTCAGATTCGAAACGAAATCTCTGCAAGAAAGTTTTTCACATACTGCAAGCTTGCTTTAATGGTCAATCTGTGAGGTAAGATTTGACCAGCACCTGCAAAAGCTCGTCCCTGTCGATATGACGAATAAGACCGCGCGCGTTGTTGAAGGTGGTGATATATGTAGGGTCCTCCGACAGGATATAACCTACCAATTGATTTATCGGATTATAACCCTTCTGCTTCAAAGCGTCGTAAACGGTCGTGAGGATATCCTTCATCTCGTTTTCTCTGTCCTCGTGAACCGAGAAGGTCATTGTTTTATCCAGCATATTATCAAATCCTTTCTGTTTGCAAAATTACTTCAAGCCGCGCCGCAAGGCGAGCCGCCTTTGGCATTACGACTCGTGCGTTGATAATCCTTTAAAGCTGTCGCACGACCGCGAAACGCTGCCGTAAGGCAAGCCCTATAAAGCTGCGGATATATTCTCGCAAGGCTCGGAGTATTCCCCTGTATTTTCAATTATACACAATTTTTGCCGAAATATCAACTACATTTGCCAATTATAATTTCCTTGAACCTTAAAATCTATAATTATTACAAATTACGCCGCATTTCTTTGTGAGATATTCACAAAAAATGCCGCCCAAAATTTACATATTTATAAAATTTGTTAAAACACTTGTATATTTGAAAAAAATATGTTATAATGGAAAAGAACAATTACCGTCGAATGCGGCGGGGGATAAATTTTTAATCAAGGGGTGTTATTATGGCAGGCGGAGAAGGCGGCTTCAGCACGAAAGCCATGGGCTTTGATAAGAAAGAGGTCAACGATTACATAGCAAATCTCAATCAGCGTATGAAAGAGATAGAGGCGGATAAAAAGACAAACTACGAGAAAACTCAGGCGGCGCTGAAGAAAGCGTCGGAGGCGGACAACAAGATCAAGGCGATAAAGAATGAAAGCGACAAGAAGATCGCGGATCTTGAGCTTCAGCTTAAGACGGAGCGCAGAAATGAGGAAAATCTGCTTATCCAGATAGACGATCTCAAGCGCAAGCTTAAGCAAAAGGGAAGCGCCGACACGGGAGCATCGAAGGCGAACGATAAGGCGGCTGAGAAGAAGGCGGCGGAGATAGTCGCAAAGGCGAATGCCACGGCGAAGGATATCGTGGATAAGGCGAACGCGACCGCACACGATACCGTCGAGAAAGCAAAGCAGACTGCCACGCGTATGGTTCGGGACGCGCAGGGCGCGGGCGGCGGAAGCGTGCAGGGTCTTGACGAATTTATGAGCGTACTCGGCGATTTTATGAATAAGGTAACAAGCGGGGTAAACGAGGTAAATCAAAAGGCGTCCGAGCTTCTTGGCGCACAAAGCGCAGAGCCCGTCACCGTTCCCGATTTCTCGAACATCACCGCTCCAAAGGCGGAGGCTCCCGTTGCCGAACCGGTGCGTGAAAAGCCCGCTAAGTCGGCACGCGGCGGTATTTCCGACGATCTGTTTGCGGCGTTGGACGAAAGCGAAGATTCGGATATGGAGGAAGGCCTCGAGATAATAACCGAGGTACAGCCGCTTGATGATCCATCAAACGGTCCTACCGCTGTTGTTCTTGAGGAATTTGACCTTTCCGAAACAGTGGGGGCTATGGACGAGTTTGAAGAGCCCGTTACCGAGGTGAAGCCCATCAAGAAAAAGAAGCGCGGCAATCAGGAGATGAGCGAAGAGTTTGAAAGGCAAATTCTTGCGCAGACCGCCAACAGCTCTATGCTCAAAAATGATATGGGCGGTGACTTGCTTGCGGCTGTTAAACAGCAGGAGGAGCTTTTCGCGGTCAAGCCTTCCGACGATGTTTCCGATTTCGATATGGATCAGCCCGAGGAAGACCCGCTTGCGGCGATGCTAAAGCAGGCAGAGCTGACATTCGGCTCGGCGTCGGGCGAATCGTCCGCAGAGGAATATGAGGAACCGGAAGAAAGCAAGCCCGAAAGCGCGGGCGATGATGCCAATCCGTGGGCTGCTCTGCAAAACGAATTGTTCGCGATGGAGAAATCGGGCGATTTCGGCGAACCCGAAGCTGACAGCGGCGCGTCTACAACGGAAGATCCCTCAACGCCCAACGCCGATGATTCCGCAATTTGGGATTTCGGCGATACCGATATGGGCTCAAGCGATGACGATGATATGGGAATGAGTTCCGACCTGTTCGGGAATTTTTAAGACTGCTTAAAGCAAGACATTGCGTTATATCGGAGCCGATATCGTAAGGTTTCGGCTCCTTTGCTTTGGCGGCGCGAGCATTTGTGAGGTGCGTTATGACGGAATTGAATACAAGCGAGCTTAAAGAGAAGGCGAAAACGCTGAAGGCGGGAGATAAGGTACTGCTTTCGGGTGTTGTTTACACCTCCCGCGACGCGGCGCATAAGCGAATAAAGGAGCTGCTTGACAAGGGTGAGCCCGTGCCGTATGAGCTTTCGGGCGCGGCGATATATTATGCCGGTCCCACCGCCGCGAAGGACGGTATGGTTATAGGCTCGTGCGGACCTACTACGTCGTCGAGAATGGACGTATACGCTCCCGAATTTCTTGACTGCGGGCTTTCCGCGATGATAGGCAAGGGCGAGCGCTCGGAGGCGGTGTGCGAAGCTGTTCGGCGCAACGGCGCGGTATATTTCTGCGCGATAGGCGGCGCGGGAGCGCTGGCGTGCAAGTGTATTACGGAATGTGAGGTCATAGCATTCGAGGATCTGGGCTGCGAAAGCGTGAAGCGGCTTGTTTTTGATAAGTTTCCGCTGATCGTCGCCGTGGACAGTTTGGGCGGAAACATCTTCAAAACAGGCAGAGAAATGTATGCAATGTAACAAATGAGAAATTAATAATTGGTACAGGTTCTGAAAAAATATCGCTTTTTTTGTGACATATTAACAAAGTTTAAATAAATTTTTTATATTTTCATTGACAAATCAAGTAAAATGTGTTACAATAAAATGTGTGAATGATGTTTATCAAAATTTCAACGCAAGGAGAACACTATGGCGGATCATTCGCAGATGAGCGATCGTGAGCTTCTCGATAATTATTCCGCCGATAACGGAAAGCTGGAAGAGCTTATCTCGCGGTATATGAACGTGGTGTTTGCAGCCGCTTCAAGATATTCCGGCACAGCGGATCACGAGGAGCTTGTAAGCGATGGAATGCAGGCGCTTATGGCGGCGATTCGCGGCTATGACGCCGAAAAGGGCGAGTTCTCCGCTTATGCTTACATATGTATTGATAACAGGCTGAAAAACACTGCGAGAAGGTCTTTGCGGCGGAAAAATCTCGTTTTTGAAACAGATTCCGAGGAATTGGCAGAGATCCCCGATACGAAGCCCACTCCCGAGGAGATAGTTATCGATCGTGAAAGCAGAGCCGTGCTGTTGCAAAATATGCGCACAAACCTCACCGCGTTGGAGTTTCGGTGTATGGAGGGCGTGATGATGGGGCTTTCCTACAGCGAGATCGCGGAGAAGCTGAAGATAGACAGAAAAGCGGTCGACAATGCTGTCACACGGGCAAGGGCAAAGCTGCGTAAGTTTTGCAATGAGTACCTGTAAAGCGGGATATTTCCCGAATATGACCCGATAGCTTAAAGTAAAGCGCTGCGGTATCGTGCCGCAGAGAGCCGGTGCGATTCCGGTCGGGTGAACGATATTTTTTTAAAGAGGTATTACTATGTACACAGACAAGACACTGAAATGTAAAGACTGCGGCGCAGACTTCGTTTTTACTGCGGGCGAGCAGGAATTCTACGCAGAGAAAGGTTTTGAAAACGAGCCTCAGAGATGCAAGGCTTGCCGCGATGCGAAGAAGAATGCGGGAAGAGGTCCGAGAACGTTTTACGAGGCAACCTGTGCAGTGTGCGGCGGCGTTGCGAAAGTACCGTTTGAGCCTAAGGGCGACAGACCCGTATTGTGCAGCGAGTGCTTTGCAAAGCAGAGAGGCGAAAACTGATCTTCGAGGATATTTCCTCAAATAACCGATAAGTACATGGGAATACACGGCAATATAACATTGGCGATACCCCGGCATCTTTTTGGTAATCTTAAACCCCGATCCATTACGGAGCGGGGTTTATTTATTAGAGGCAAGAGTATATAAATACTCGGTTTCCCCCGCCGTAGGCGAGGGAACCGCCATTAAATCAATATGTCCTTAGAAAAAGTATTTTTAAAGTTTATCCCTTTCTCCTTATTGAGTTGTTATAATAATAGGGAACAAAGTGTAAATCGGAGGAAGCCCAATGAGTAATATTTCGGAGTTTGCAAAATTGGCGGCAAAAGGTGACAGAGCGGCGTTCGACAGCCTTTACGAGCAGACCAAAAGCGGCGTGTGGTTCACCTGCATAAACCTTTTGAAAAACGAGGAAAACGCAAAGGATATTATGCAGGACACTTATCTCGCGGCGTTTGAAAATCTCAGCTCGCTGACGGATTTCAGCGGAGTTCAAAGCTGGCTCAACAGGATAGCGGCGAACAAGTGCAAAAACTACATCAAATCCAAGTCCAACAGCGCGTTGGTGGAGGACAGCGAGGAGATTCTTGAAAATATCCCGGACGATAAACTGATACCCGAGGAATACGTCACGGATATGGCAAAGCGTAAGATAATTATGGATATTATCGAAAAATCGCTGTCAGAGGAGCAGTACAGGACGATAATCCTCTACTACTTCGATGAAATGACCGCTGCCGAGATAGCCGAACTTATGGACTGCCACAGGAAAACCGTGCTGTACCGTCTGAAAACCGCCAGATTAAAGATCAAGGAGGAAGTGATGCGGTATGAAGAAAAAAATAAAGACAGACTGCACGCTGTCGTATTTGTTCCGCTGCTGACGCAGCTGCTCAGGCTCGAAGCGGAAAACACTTCGGTGCCGAACGTACCTATCAAATTCAATGTTCCTCCGAATACACAAAAAAGCGTTCCCTCAAATGCTGCGGCATCTGCCGCAAAACAAGGAGGAAAAACAATGCTTAACACACTTAAAGCAAAAATTATTGCGGGCGCTTGCGCTGCGGCGGTAGTCGGCGGCGGAGTTACCGCCGGGGTCGTTATCTCGAACAGTTCCAAAAACAATACGACAAGCACACCCGCTGTCAGCGCGTCGGCGGACGTTTCAAAGCCCACAAACGCTTCCACGCCCGCAAATATCACCTCAAAGCCCGCCGAAAGCTCGGCCACCGAAAGCGTGCCAACGCAGTCTATTGTAAACGAGCCGACGGAGTTCCCGGAAAACCCGATTTCGGAAACGGGCGAGGTTATGTGGGACCTTATCCCGACGGCTTCGGCTGAGGATTTTAAAACCAGCCGGCATACTGTCAATAATGTGGAGCAGGAAGGCGAGATCCGCATTTCAAAATACCTCGGAAAAGCGGAATATGTTAAGATCCCCAAAACCATAGACGGAAAGACCGTTGTGTATATGCAGGGATTTTCTTTTAACAATAATATAAAGGGTGTGTATATTCCCGACGGCGTGACCGATATAGGATACGATTGCTTTCGCACCCTCGAAAATTTAAAGTACGTCCGTTTGCCCGAGACGCTGGACAAAATCGCTACTAAAGGTTTTAACGAATGCAACAGCCTGGAAAGCTTGATGCTTCCGGAATCGACCAGGGTACTGATGGACGCTGCTATTGTAAACTGCAAGAATCTGAAAAAAGTGGTTGTTCCGGACAGCATAGAAACCATATTTAGTTATCCGATCGTTAATTGTCCTGAATGTGAGCTGCATTACAGGGGGTATGTTTTCACGGAAGATGATATGGAGAGTTTTAAACTTCTGGACGGAAAATTGACTTTCAACGGCCAGACATTCCCCGTTGACGAAATTGCGCAATACTTGGGCGGCGGCACAAGCAGCGATAGTGCAAACAGTAATGCAAGCAGCGTCAGCTCGAACGGTGATACAAGTGCCAACAGCGAAAGCAGCGATACAAGCAGCGACAACTCAAACAACTGACCTAAAAGCGGCATAGCGTTAAAGCTCACAAATTCATAAAACTTTCCCGCAGCTATTTACTAGCTGCGGGAATTATGTTGTAAAATCTCGGTTTCTTCCTTTTCTCTCCCCAACGCCGGAAAAAATTTTTTTTAAAAATGTTTATCTTTTTCTTTTTTGAGATGTGTTATAATAAAGGGGAACAAAGTGTAAATCGGAGGAAGCCCAATGAGTAATATTTCGGAGTTTGCAAAATTGGCGGCAAAAGGTGACAGAGCGGCGTTCGACAGCCTTTACGAGCAGACCAAAAGCGGCGTGTGGTTCACTTGCATAAACCTTTTGAAAAACGAGGAAAACGCAAAGGACGTTATGCAGGAAACTTATATCGCTGCATTTGAAAAGCTCGGCTCGCTGACGGATTTCAGCGGCATTCAAAGCTGGCTCAACAAGATCGCCGCGAACAAGTGCAAAAACTACATCAGAACCATATCCAACAGTCATTTGGCGGAAAACGGCGAGGAGCTGCTGGAAAATATTCCCGATGATAAGCTGATACCCGAGGAGTACGTCACGGATATGGCAAAGCGGAAAATCATTATGGATATTATCGAGCGTTCGCTGTCCGAGGAGCAGTACAGAACGATCATTCTGTATTACTTCGACGAGATGACCGCCGCCGAGATAGCCGAGCTTATGGACTGTCACGAGAAAACCGTACTGTACCGTCTGAAAACCGCCAGATTAAAAATCAAGGAGGAAGTGATGCGGTATGAAGAAGAAAACAAAGACAGGCTGCACGCGGTCGTATTTGTTCCGCTGCTGACGCAGCTGCTAAGGCTCGAAGCGGAAAACACTCCGGTGCCGAACGTGCCGATCGAATTTAGTGTTCCTCCGAAAACACAAAACAACGTTCCCTCAAATGCTGCGGCATCTGCCGCAAAACAAGGAGGAAAAACAATGTTGAAATCAGTTAAAGCAAAGGTAATAGCAGGCGTGTGCGCCGCAGCGGTAGTCGGCGGAGGTGTTACTGCGGGTGTTCTTGTCTTGAACAACTCCGGCAAAAGACCTGCGGTGTCGGTAACTTCAACGCCGACCGTTTCAAAGCCTGCGGAAGTTTCTAAGCCCGCAGTGTCGTCCGTCCCTACCGTTTCCACGTCGGAGGTCGTTTCCAAGCCCGAAGAGCTGTCCGAAACGACAACCTCCAAGGTCGATTACTACGGAAAAGCCGTCGAGGGCGATTTTGAGTACCAGTATATGAACCATAGAAACAAGATCGATCAAAGCGCGGCTATGATCACCAAGTACACCGGCAGCGAAGAAAAGGTTACGATACCGTCCACGATCGGCGGAAAACCCGTCAAAAGCCTAAAGGATACATTTCAGTATAACAAAACGATCACCGAAGTGACGATCCCCGATAGCGTGATATATCTTGAACAGGGCGTCTTTAACGGATGTACGTCCTTGACGAAGATCAATTTTCTCGGTGCTCCGAAGGTAATTGGGGGCGGGGTGTTCGCGGACTGCAAAGCCCTGGAATATCTCGAGCTTCCCGAAGGCGTTGAGAAAATCGGATACTCTGTGTTTGACGGCAGCAAAAATTTGAAAACGCTCATCTTTCCCGACAGCCTCAGCTCGATCGAATCGGGCGCGTTCAGGCGATGCAGCGAAAAAATCGAGGTGCATTGCAGAGGAAAGATTTACACAAAAGAAACGATAAACGATCTTTACGAATTGATCCCGTTTGTATTTGACCCGAACGATTGAAATATACGGTCGTTGTATCCGCTTGCAGTATGCGGACTTAGGGAGAAAAACCAACAAACAAGCCCCGAGCCGTCTTGATGGCACGGGGCTTAATTTGCGAAAAACCGTTTCGGCAAAACTTGCTGCCGAAACGGTTCAAAATGTGATGTTGTCGGCGGAGTATGTCAGAACTCTCTCTTGGCGATCTCCCTGTCGTATTCGCTTTGGGTAATGCTTCCGTCGATCAGGAAGTCCTTTAGCTCGGTATTAGTATACTGATACAGCTTGTTTGTGTCAACGTCTTCCGATGAGCTGTCGTAGGAAACTTCCGATGACGATGTTTCTTCGCTTGTATCGCTGACATCATACAGATTTGCTGCGGATACATTTGATCCCGAAATATCGACGATATTTAAGCCGTTAGCCGTTTTTTCGGATTGTTCGGATATGTACCCGCCGCTAAGCTCGAGACGGTCATAGTTTCGCGGGTTGCTTACCTGTGCCGCATTCTGTATTTCGCCATAAGATTTTTGCGTCTACGGAACGTCGGGCGATCCCGTACGCGAAGTCTCGCTGCTGCGCTCAAATCTGTCGCGTTTGCGGATATCATTCGTTTGAGCCGTGGTTTGTTCCTTTTCAGCCGCCGCTTCAATCACCGCCTTTTGCGAGACTTTAACGGACTTGACCGTTTCGGGCTGCGCTGTAACTGCCGTGCCAATGCGTTCGATCATTTTTTTCACTCCCTTCAAAAAAGTATATAGCAAGACCGTTCTTTTTATGGAACGATCGGATGCCCGATCCTGTTTGATTCTAAATCTGTAGCAGGCTACACTTTGTTGTGAAGATATATCGGTCTTGCAAGACCGATATGAACGCTAAATGTTTTTTAAAAGTATGTCGATTATACGGCGGAATTCGGCAATCTCCGCTTCGGAAAGCCCCTTCGTAAGTCTTTTTTCCATCTTGCTTTTGTCGTCGTGCATAACGTCGACCATACTTAAGGCTTTGTCGGTCGCGAGAACTATCTTGTTGCGCCGATCTTTTTCATCGGTAAAACAGGTGACAAATCCGTTTTTTTCAAGCCGCGAAACGATCCCGACGATCGTCGGATGCGAGACCTGCAAATAATTCTCGATCTCCTTCTGTGAAGCCCTGCCGCCATTCTCGGATAAATATTCTATGATCATAGTCTGCGAAAAGGTAAGGTCGTGTTTTTTAAGTAAAGCGTCTACCGAAGTCTTGATCTTATCGGTAAGCCTTTTGACCAGAAATCCTATATCCTTTTCGTTCATACAGTTCCTCCTTGGATTATTGTGTAGCTTGCTACAATTATAACATATCTTTCTGTGAGATGTCAATACTTTTCGTGGAAATTTCAACCTTATTCATAGGATTTTCACCTTTGTAAGGCGTGCAAGCAGCTCTGTAATTACAAGCCGGTCCTCGCATCAACCCTGAGCGTTTTTGCGGTATTTTGCGCGTAGCGCAAAATGGAATTGCCCTAATGGCAATTCG
>DILZ01000030.1:1811-3080 GCA_002425305.1 Ruminococcaceae bacterium UBA5579 | reverse complement strand
ACAAACTCCGTTTTGCCTTTGCTTTGGAAGCGGGCGTTCTCGCCAAACGCTCTGCGAATAACCGAGGAGCAGGCTCTTGCGCGCTGCCGCATAACGAAAATAACCGTTCCCGAAGGCGTTCTCACTATCGGCGAGGGTGCGTTCGGAGGAGCGGGCGCGTGCCGCGCAGTGGCGGGATTTTTCAACGCGTTTTCCGATTTGCGGGAGGTCGTCCTGCCACGCTCTCTTGAAGCGTTTTCAAGCCGGGAAGCCGCCGAAAACGCGCCTCGCATTTTTGTGAACTGCCGTCATCTCACGGTAAAAGTCCCGCACAGTCCACACGCGGAAGACTTCTGCCAAAGCAATAACGTGAACTTTGAATTTTACGGGGGNNGGGGGATAATTATGGAATACTACTCATTTTCAACGGAATACGGTATGGCGGACGAGTTTTTTCAGGCAGTGCTGTCGCTCGACAAACCGCGCGTTGAACAGCTTAAAGCGATCGGACAGACTCTAACCGAAAACGTTAAGCAAACGCTCGTGAACGGCGGCGGTTCTATGATGTCGAATAAGCCTGCCTCTCCGTTCTGGTATTTGTATCTTTCCGATCTTGAGAATGTCGGCAAGGAGGATTTTGTTTACATCTCGCGCACTTTCTTTGAGGAAACGGGCGCGCCGCTTTACTATTCCGATGGGGTTCACGACGCGATCTGCAAATACTTATTCAATACCGATGTATTTATTTGCCTTACGGAATGCTATGACCTCAAGAAAATGAACAAAAAGCGAACTATGCAAACGCTTATCCGCAAAAACAACGTACCGCTTTTGGAAATATGCGCAAAATGCGGCTGGCTGAAGCAATCGAACAAGCGCGATGAGATGATAGAATACGCGAACGAGCAGAACCGCCCCGAATGTACCGCGTGGCTGCTNNCAAAAACCGCACCGCCGATCTCAAAGACGAACGCGCCAAAGCCGAGAAGAAAGCGGAACGCGAACTTAACGCCGCACCCGATTCCGCGCTTGAACTGGGCAAGCTGTGGAGCTGGAAAAAGCAAGAGGACGGAACACTTATCATTACGAGCTACAAGGGCTATGAAAACCTTGACGCGAACGCGCAGGTCACCGTGCCGTCCAAGATCGGCAGCAACGCCGTGACGGCTATCGCGGACTACGCACTGTCTCCGATCGCTCCGAAGCTGAAAGAGCCGTACACCGCGCGGCGCATACGCATAAAGAAGATCACCGTGTCAAGCGGTATCCGGACTGTCGGCGAGCGCGCTT
>DILZ01000030.1:463-1799 GCA_002425305.1 Ruminococcaceae bacterium UBA5579 | reverse complement strand
GGCGCAGCGCAACGTCGCTGCTGGAGGAGGTCGTGCTCCCCGATACGCTGGATATCTTCGCCGACAGGAAAGCCGCCGAGACCGCCCCTAAGATGTTCGATCACTACGGTGACGTAGTGGCGGTCGTGCCGGACTGCGAAAACGCCGTGTTCTACTGCATAAAAAACAACATTCAATACCGCTTTGCGGGCAGCGATGAGGTACATATTCCCAAAAATGAGGTAATAAAAGCCGACGCGCTGTTATCGGCGATCCTCGCTTACGACAGGGAAAAGGTAGCCGAGCTTAAAAACGGCGGCGCGTCTTTTACGGAGCATATCAAAAACTGCCTTGCGAACGCACAGGATAAGGAAGCAATATGGCACCACGGCATCTTAAGCGACGTGCGCGACGAATTCACCGAGAGAGTGATCGCGGCGGAGGACGGCGACAGACGGTTTATTCTGAGTGCCGTCAAGGAAGAGCTGGGCGCGCCGCTGCAATATGACGACCATATCAGATATATGTTGGAAAAGGTGATAACGCCGGAGCTTGTTGACTGCATTCTCGAATACTACGACACGAAAAGGCTGAACCGTGCGGAGAAAATGCAGAGCTTTATCAAGTATGACAAGCTCGATTATCTGGCAGTCTGTGCCAAGCACGGCTGGCTTAAAAACACGACGACCCGCGACAAGATTATACAATACGCGATAGACAACAACAAGACCGAAGTCACCGCGTGGCTGCTGGATTACAAAAACCGCACGACCACTCACGAAGCCGAACGGAAACGCGCCGAGAAAAAGCTGGAGCGCGAGCTGAACGCCGACCCGTTTTCACCAAAGGAAATGCGCAAGCTCTGGCGGTTTTCAAAGCTCGAGGACGGCACGCTGGAAATTACCTGCTATAAGGGAGAAGCAACGGAGGTCGTTGTGCCCGAAAGGATAGGAGAGGATATCGTTACCGAAATAGGAGAGGGCGCGTTTACGGGATATTATCGCTATTCGCCGCAAAAATCCAAGGACAAGGATTTTTGCGAGTGCCATAAAAACATCGTATCGTTAACGCTTCCGAACACGGTAAAGAGTATCGGAGCTTACGCGTTCGGTTTCTGTAACTCACTGCGCGAAATTGTTATCCCGGGCAGCGTCAAGCTGATAAGCGCGAACGCATTTGTTGACGGTATGCTGCGGGTAAATACCAATATTACGTTCACGGTCGAAAAAGACAGCTTCGCGGAGAGGTTCTGCAAGAAATACGACATCAAATTCAGGTACAAGGACGAGGTGTAAGATATGGAAAATTCGGAACAGCTGTTTGAAGCTGTCCTGCGGCGGAATTTTACAGCCGCAGC
>DILZ01000030.1:0-440 GCA_002425305.1 Ruminococcaceae bacterium UBA5579 | reverse complement strand
ACGCTCTTGTCAAAGGACCGAGCAGCGCGGCGAACTTCGTTTTGTCACGTTACAATTACTACAAGCGGTTTATGGACTTTGCAGAGCACGCCTCCGCCAAAGAATTTGCGGCGGTGGCGGAAAAGCTGTTTGAGCTTGTCGGAGAGCCGCTTTACAACACGTTCGGGGAATATCGGTACGGTGCTTATAAGAACGTGTTCTACGACCCTGTATTCTTTGAATCGCTTCTGAAATACTGTAACGGAAAGCAAATGCGTAAGCAAGCTACAATGCAGGAGATAATCGACAAAGGCAGCGTGGAGCTGCTCGAAATCTGCGCGAAATACGGCTGGCTGAAAATTCCCCGTATTCGCGACGCTATGATAGACTACGCAAACACGCAAAACAGCACCGAATGTACGGCGTGGCTGGTCGATTTTAAAAAACGCACCGCCGATCTC
>DILZ01000017.1:13269-13915 GCA_002425305.1 Ruminococcaceae bacterium UBA5579 | reverse complement strand
AACGACCTCAAATCCCGCTTTGTTCAGCATTTCCCGCAGTTCCTCCACGGAAAACGCAACCTCGCGAAAGCTCTCACCGCTGCGGGTGTACGAGCCGTCTTCCTCCTCAAAAAAAAGATCAAGCTCGATATCCACGCCGTTGTCCTTTGGGCAAAACGTGTTCTGCCACACACAGTAAACGCCGTCCACATCGTACACAAAAGTTGTGGCGCGGAAAATTTAGTTGCCGCGCCGCATTACAGAGCCGTTTGTTCTTGCGAAGTGTTGAAAATCCGTGCTACAAAGCGGTCTTGTTTTTAAGTTGTGTAGAAAAACCGCATTACAGAGCCGTTTTGATTGAACACTGCGTTGTAATGCCGCGTTGCAAAGCCATTTTGCTTTGCAATGGTGTTAGANNCGTCCACATCGTACACAAAAGTGTTTTCGGCAAGCACTTCCCTATGCTTGAAGACCGTGTTCACGTCAAAGACAAACGCGCCGCCGCTTTTCAGATTTTCGACAACACGCCGAAAACACCGCTCGACCGCCGCCTTGTCCGGCAGATGATTTATGCTGTCCAGAGTGGAGATAACCGCGTCAACACGTTCGGCAAGCTCCGTTTCCTCCATCTTCTGACAAATCCAATTGACCTCGCTCGACTTCGCCG
>DILZ01000017.1:7792-13234 GCA_002425305.1 Ruminococcaceae bacterium UBA5579 | reverse complement strand
GCTCCGCGAGCCGAACCGTAAGGTTTCCCGTGCCGCACCCCATATCCAACAAGCGTTCTCCGCCCGTCAGCGAGCGGAGAACCTTCTCATAAACATCTGCTATCTCGTCATACGGCACATTAAACGTCAGCGTGTCATAAGCCGCAGCAAAATCACCATAGCCCGCGTTGCGCCGCATTACTTCCCGCCCTTCAGACGCTCGAACGCCAGCTTGTAGCCNNAGCCGCCGTCGCCGTAATTGAGCGTTCTGTTGACGCGCGAAATGGTTGCCGTTGATGCGCTGGTCTTTTCAACGATCGCATTGTACACCTTGCCTTCGGACAGCATACTTGCGACCGCAAAGCGCTGCGCCAGTGCGTCAAGCTCCTGCACGGTGCAGAGATCCTTCAAAAACAGTTCGCATTCCTTTTCGTTTTTAAGCGAAAGCACCGCCCTGTACAGCAACTTAAAGCTTTCCTCGTTATTTTTCATCCGAACCACCTCCGAAAATTATTCTTGTATATATTTTAGCACAATAAAGCAAATAAGTCAAGAGGTCTCAGAAAAATTTTTCTAAACAAGGAAAATTAACAAAACAAACTATCCTTTCTTGCACCATATCCGATTAAATGCTAGAATATCAAAAGAACAGAAATGTTCAAAATCACTTCCGGAGGATAACCGCGTGTGGCAAATTACGACAGTCCGCACGACCGCCGATAACGGCAGCGAGATCGAAACCTACGGCGTCCGCATTGGCAGCACCGTAATAAACGACATTTCGCCCAACAAAGATGAAATAACAGAGTTCGTGCGGCGCCTTAATCGTCTTGGGGCATCGGAGATCCACGCCTATGATCTGGTTGAGGATTTTTTGGGAAGATGAAAACAATTTCGGGAGGTGAGAAAACGCGCCGCGCTATTCAAAGCGCGGTTTTTTATTATTTTTATTTATTTTAAATATTTTCATAATTCTGACACCGACTCTCCGCTTCACTTCACAGCGTTGACGGAACGCCAACCCTCGCGCCGCCGGCGGACCCGGTCAGCAAACGCGAAAGCGTTGNNGCCGAACCTTCGGACACTTTTTGAAAATCACTTGTCACCAAAGCCGTGCTGTGAATTATTGCCCGCTTTTGACTGATCCCCGAATCCGTACTGCAAATTATTACGCGGCATTACTCGCCGCCCCAACTAACAACCAGCGACTATCAATTATCAACTATCGTGTTGTAAACCTTGACATTACTCCGCTTAAAGCGCACTCCGCTTATCCAAAACGCCCACACAGAGCCGAAAACAAGCGCCGCCGCATACGCTCCTATCGCAAGAGGAAGCGGTAAGTTCAGCCCGTTGAGCTTTGTTTCCTTTTTCAGCAGCATTATGAAAACGCCGATAGGCGCAATGTTCACATAAAGCCCCAACAATGTACCCATAGGCACAGTGTATGCTACGGGCATAAAAAGCAGAGCCGACCCGCTCACTATAGAGCCGATTATCAGCGTGTCGGAAAATTGCGTGAGTTCTGCTCCCTTTGCTCCCAAAAAGATTAAATATACCAGCATAACCACTGTCTGCGCTGCCTCACACAGTACTATAAACACAGGCACGTAGCGAGTGTACAGCTCCTTTGCTATCGGCATAGAGCGCACCAGCTTGCTCATCGTAAGCTCTCCGCTGACGGCGATACCGAAAAGGCACATCACAAATACCGCTCCAAAGAACAGAAACACCTTCGGTAACATATAATCGTCCTTTCCGAGCGGCTCGTGAAACACGAACGGCAATATCTCGACAGCCGCCGCGAGCAGTGCCACGAAAATTATAAGCGCCTTCGGCATTCTCTTCCGGCTGTTCATCATAAATTTAAATCCGCGCATCACCGTTCCTCCTTTTCCCACGCTCTTTTTGAGTTAAACAGCGCGAACGCGACACCTGCCGCGCATACCGACACCGCCGCCGTCACGATTATCGCCGCAGCAAGCGGTGAGAGCTTTAGCTCCCCTTCCTCTGTGATCAACGCCGTGCCGAAGCCGCCCGCAAAGCCGCCGGCGAAAAAAAACGGAATGAGCTTGACATATGGCGATCTGCAAAGCCCCAAAAAGTTAATAAGCCCGACAACGAACGCCCCGATACTCACGGTAAAAATCATTAGCCTATACCCGAAAAAAAACGCCTCCACCGCGCCGAACACCGCGATCTGTGCTATCGTGACGATATCCGCGAATATCAAAGCACGGCGGAACGTTTCCGCCGCGCGGGGCAGCGAACGATAATACTTATATCCGACAGCGGACGGTTCGTTCGCGTTAAAAACAACCAATATCAAACTCAGACCCGACATCATTACAACAACGACCGTAAACAGCGGAACAAACCCTTCTATAAACCCCGTCACAAAATCTTTCACGGTAAACCTTCCGACAACGCCAAACGCCGCCGTCACGCTCAAAGCCGCAGCAAACAGTATAACATTCTGCTTTACCGTCCCCGAAAATATACGAAACGCTTTAAGTATGCTCATCTGTTCTCCTCCGCGTACTTCAAAAGTCCCACGCTCAGCTGCTGAAGATTGGGTCGCTCGCACACCGCCGACAGCTCCCCGAACGTCCGCGCGTTCTCCACGAGAGCCAGCCCCTCAAACGTCGTCCTGTTCACGTTATGCGACATCATAAGCGGCTTTGCCTTTTCGTAATCCGACGGCTCGCCGCGCACTATAACATACTTCTCCTTCAAATCCTCCACAAAGCCGCGCTCCATTATCCTGCCCTTATCCATAAATATCGCGTAGTCCGCAGCGTTCTCCATATCCGCTATGTTGTGAGTTGAAAACAGCACCGACTTCTCCCCGCCGCCCTCGTCAAGATAATCGCGCAGCCTGTCGCAAAGCCTGTCGCGCATAAGCGGGTCGAGCGAGCTTCCCGGCTCATCGAGCATCAGCAGCTCCGTTTTCCTCGCAAACACCGCCGCCAGAGCCAGCCTCATACGGTTACCGTCCGACTGCTTGAACATCTTCACCTGTTTCGGGCTATGCTCACTATCAACCTCCATCTCCTCGCACAGCTTGTTAAAAAGCGCCCTGTCAAAGCCCTTGTACGCAAGCTCCATAGATACCGCTATATCCTTAGACTTCCACGCCATCGGGAAAAAGTTCTGCGACGCGCAATAACCTATCCTCTCGCGCACCTCTTCCCTGTCTACGTCCTTTTCCTCACCAAAATACGTCACCTCGCCCGACGTCTTGTGAACCACTCCGCAAAGCGTATCGATAAGCGTTGTCTTCCCTGCGCCGTTTGCTCCGATAAGCGCCGTCGCAAAGCCCTTCGGCACGTCAAACTCAAGCTCGCCTAACGTGAATTTCGGGTAAACCTTCGTCAACCCCTTAACCGTCAATATACTATCCATCTCTTCTCCTTATTTTAATTTGATTTTCAAAATTCCGCCACCGATGCTCCGTTTCGCTTCGCTTCACTCCGCACCGCTGGCGGAACCGNNATCGGTCAGCCTGCGCTTCGCTACGGCTGACACTTTTTGAAAATCACTTGTCGCCAAAGCCGTGCTGTGAGTTATAACGCGCCTGTTACTGCTCCCCACGGCGTTGCCGCGCACGATTTGATTTCTCCCCTATGCGTTGCCGTGTGCGGTTTGACCGGTTCCCGAAACGTTACAGCACGAAACTAACAACTAACCACCAACAACTAACAACTATCAGAACTTATAGCTGTTCGCGCCGTCGGTAAAGGCCTGGAACACCTTTTCCAGAGCGTCCGTCGCGTCCTTTTCCTCAATATACTGAGCCATTACCACAGCTCCGCGCGCTCCTGCGGACGCCGAGATGATATACTTCGCTTCCTTGCCGCTGATGTTCTTCTGAACCTGAATGGTGTCCGCGTCAACAACGCTCTTTCTGTCCTGAGAATAAACCAACATAATAAAACCTCCTAATTGTCATACAAAATATTTATCGTTTTAATAAGCTCCTCACGGGATACCCCCGCGAGCTTCGCGCTTTCGAGCGCGTTTTGCAGATGCTCCTCAAGCAGCCGTAAATGCTGCTCGCGCACCATCTCCCTGTCCTGCGGATTTACCAAATACCCCTTTCCCTGCACAGCTGAGATCAGCCCCTCCTCAGCCAGCTGTTCATACGCCTTCATCGTGGTTATCACGCTGATCTTGAGATCGCGGGCAAGTCCGCGTATCGACGGCAAATACTCGCCCTCCGCAAGCCTGCCGTTCAGGATATCCTCCTTAAACTGCGCCGCGATCTGCTTGTAGATTGGCACGTCGCTGTTCTGCATTATTTTTATATGTCATCACCCCCGTTCATACTGTTTATATGTCTTATATACAGTATAAACTCTTTCCTCCGATTTGTCAAGTGGTTTTATAAAAAATTGGCGAAAAGTTTATTTATATATAGTTTTTTAATTCCGTCTAACGTCAAAGCAAAAACGCGACGGCTCGATATAATTTGAGTGAAGGGGGGGGTATAATAAAAAGTCGATTGATCATATTATGCTCCAATACCAAAGAACACAATTTTGGATAAATATCACAAAACAACCACTGTATATCGTTAACTATTTGTCTATTATCTATATTGCATTACAAAGTACTATGTGATAAAATAGAATTGCGACAAATTATCTGCGCAATTATTCTGCTGTCGGAAACGATACACATAAGAATTGGAGAACATCGAATGAAGATAATCAAAAACAACATCGGAATTGTATTGGCGATAGCTTTTTTCGCGGCGTTTTACGGTGTCGTGATGATACCCCGTGCGCTGAAGCTTGACGGCGCTCAGTGGTACTTTTTCAGCAGCGCGCAGAGGCTTGTATTCGGTATTGTGGAACTGATAATATTTGTAAAGCTCTTTCATAAGGAAAAATGGACGAACGTTGTCAATTTTATGGGCTTTAAGGCGGCGTTGTTTGCAAGCGCAGGCTTGATATTGCTTACCGTTTTATCGGTAGTTTATGTGATCATAGGCGCGGTGTCGTTTATTAATACGACGTTTGCGATAGTGTTTTCCCGGCTGTTCTGTCAACAGATAACCACGGGCTTTTTTGAGGAGCTTACATTTCGCGGGTTTGTGTGCGAGGGCTATTTTACGCACGGAGAGCGTACTTGGAAAAGGCGGCTTTGCTACGCGTTATTGTCGTTTGTGATTTTCGGGCTTATTCACGTTATCGACTGCGGCAGCTTTGACGAGGCACTGTTCCGCTTTTTGCAGACGGGAGCGATGGGCTTTGCGTTCGCGTCAATCTATCTTCACTCTCACAACATCTTAATGCCGATGATCATACACTTTCTTTACGATATCCCCGCGAACGCCTCCGGGTTTGTCGAGAAATGGAACGAAGAAAGCCCAATGTTCATTTTCATTGACAACTATTTGCAGTGGATAGTTATGGGTATTGCGTTTGCTTGGGCGGTTTGGTTCGTTATACGAAAGGA
>DILZ01000017.1:6575-7719 GCA_002425305.1 Ruminococcaceae bacterium UBA5579 | reverse complement strand
ATCGGTAGTGAGCCGCGGCGACTGCTACGGCTACGAGCTTGTGAACCGCATATCGAAGTGTATGGAGATAACGGAGGGCACGATCTACCCGCTGATGAAGCGGCTTAAGGACGGCGGGCTTATCGACAGCTATATAGTGGAATCCCCCGAAGGTCCGCCGCGAAAGTACTATCGGATAACGGAAAGCGGCGCGGAGGAGCTTGCGAGACTGTCGGAGGAGTGGTTCGAGTTTACGGAGAGCGTGAACAGGCTTTTGAAGCGGGAGGAGGACGAATAATGCTTACTGCGGTGTATTTCAGCGGCACGGGCAACACCCGCTTTTGTGCCGAACGGTTTGTGCGGAAGCAAGGCGGCAGAGCGTTCCCGATAGAGGACAAATCGGCGGTATCGGCTCTTGCGGAAAGCAGCGAAATCGTGCTTGCTTATCCGATATATTACAGCAATATCCCTGTGATAATAAGAGATTTTATCAAGGACAACGCGGCACTATGGCACGGAAAACGGGTCTTTATTATCGTGACTATGGGGGCGTTCAGCGGGGACGGCACGGGATGCTCCGCAAGGATATTAAGGAAGCTCGGTGCGTCAATCACCGGCGGTCTGCACGTCAAAATGCCCGACTGTATCGGCGATGTGAAGCTTTTAAAAAAGCCGCTTAAGAAAAATAAAGAGATAGTGGAAAAGGCGGAGCGAAAAATTGACGGAGCGGCGAAAAAATACCGAAGCGGAAAGCCGCCGCGTGACGGTCTGAACGCGTTCGCTCACATCGCGGGGCTTTTCGGGCAACGGCTATGGTTTCGCGGAAAGACAAAAGATTACACTCAAAATCCGAAGATAGACAGAGGAAAGTGCGTTGGGTGCGGCGTTTGTAAGCAGCTCTGTCCAATGAACAATATTCAATTGGAAAACGGAAAAGCTGCGGCGGGCGACAAGTGTACGTTGTGCTATCGGTGCTTTTCTAAGTGTCCGCAAAAGGCGATCACGATAATCGGGAAAGAGGTCATCACGCAATATGATTTTCGGTCGTTGATTGACAACGTGCAACGCTTCGGGGAGCAATCAAATCACGCACAGCAGCATAGCGGCGACACGGCAAAGCCGCATAATAACTAACAGCAGCGCACCGGCGACAAGTGATTTTCAA
>DILZ01000017.1:5224-6513 GCA_002425305.1 Ruminococcaceae bacterium UBA5579 | reverse complement strand
GACGAGATTTTGAAAATCTTTTAAATAAGGAGTACAAAATGATAGCTGAAAATAAACAGGAGTTTTTTGAACAGCTCGAGCGGGAGCTTGAGCGGTTGGGAGTTGAGGACAGCACGGAGCTGATGTCGGATCTTGAGGAGCATTTCGCGGAGAGCGAACGCCGCGGAGTCCCCGAAAGCGAAACCTGCCGCGAGCTTGGCAGCATAGCGGAAATAGCGAGGAGCTGTCTTGATCTTAAAAGCGAAGCGATAAACAGTATGGTGGCGCGCGATGTGGTGCGCAAGAGAGTGAGCCTTACAAAACCGGGACACTCGGTGCCCGCAGACCCGACGCTTGCAGCGGACGCTCACGAGGACGCGGCGGACGAGGATTGTGTGCGCTCGTATACACCCGAACATATCCGCGAGGAGGAAATGCCGTCCGCGCCGCAGAGCGCCGAAAACGCTGTCGGAGCGGGTACGGAGAGTTCTCAAGGAACGGAAAGCTCCGCAAGCGGAACGAACGTTGGAGCGACAAGCGGAAATGCCGCGCCGCAAAGCTCTCAAAGCGCGGAAAAATGCGGTGTGTTCGAGAGGATCGGAAGAACNNNCGGAGAGGCGGTAAACAAGGCGTGGAGCAAAGCCGAAAAAACGATCAACCAAAAGACAAACAAGGCAGAGCAGATGTTTCGTCCAAGCGACAGCTATCGTAAAAACGTGAACAACAACAGGCACGGCGGCGATATACCCCCGCAATTCCAGAAGGCTCAGACAAAGGGCGGCGGGAAGTTTGTGGACACAACGGGACTTACGCCGAATATCAACGCAGGGCGGCTTATAGGCGAGATCATTTTGGACGTGCTTTTGTGGTTTTGGCTTATTCCTACACTGTTTGCTCTTGCGCTCGCGGCATTTGCCGGAGCTTTGGCGCTTGTTGCGCTCGGAGTAGTCAGTATTCTCGGCGAGTCTGATTTTGCGCCGTTTCATTTTGTTACGAGGCTGCTGTTCGCGCTTGGTTTCTTTAATCTCGCGGGTTTCGTACTCTGTATTGCTCCGAAGGTTTTCAAGGGGGCGGTTTCGCTTACGAAGCACGTTTTCGGTCGGCACTTGAAAGCGATCTATGATATACGGTAGGCAGGTAGTTGTTAGTTATTAGCGATTAGTTGTCAGTTAAAGGGGCGTTGCGCTTTGCGGCGGCGTTTCGGGGAGCAGTCAAAGGCGCGTAAATACTAGCGGCAAGCTAACAAGAGCGCAGTCATAGGCGGGTAATAACTCACAGCAAGGCAATGGCGACAAGTAATTTTCAAAAAG
>DILZ01000017.1:0-5160 GCA_002425305.1 Ruminococcaceae bacterium UBA5579 | reverse complement strand
GACAAGATTTTGAAAATCTATTAAAATCAGGAGGCAGGATGATGAAAGGCATATTTGGAACGCTTATAGCGGCGATAGTATTCTTTACGGCGGGCGGTATCTCCGCCGCGATACTTGGAACAAAAGAAGGTGCAGTACCAAAGAGCTTTAAGGTGCTTGACCGCTCGCTGCTGAGCACATCGGTAACGGGCGATGGCTCGTGGGAATTTGACGGTCATAGTTCGATAATTGTAGGCTCTTCGAGTATAAAAACCCGCGTTGAGCCGACTGACGGAGATAAAATAACGTTGTCGATTTCGGGAGCAAAGCGCAGGATCTACGTTTCGGTCAGCGAGAGCGAGGACGGCAGCGAGCTTGCGGTATCAATGGGTTACGGCTTTATGTTCGGTATTTTTTTCGGAGATAACGCGGAGGCGGTGATAGGTCTGCCGCAGGCGGAATACGACAAACTGGAGGCTAATATTGGTTCGGGAAAGATGTCGGTAAAAGAGATAAGCGCAAAGGAAAACAAGCTCGATGTTAGTTCGGGCAAGCTCGAGTTTTCGCAAAGCACGGATTTCACTGCGGAGCTGATAAGCCTCGATATGGGCTCGGGTTCGGCGGTCGTAAACGGCGACGCTAAAAAGTTGGATATAGGTATATCGTCCGGCTCGGCGATCGTTAACGGCAGCGCGGAACGCCTTGATATTGGCATAGGATCCGGCTCTTTAGCAATGGACACCGCGAAAACGGAGAATTTTAATATTGAAATGAGTTCGGGAAAGTTTGAGATAAATGGGCTTTCGGGCAGCGGCACGATCGACGTTTCAAGCGGCAGGGGTCTTGCGTACTTCACCGACACGAGCAAGATAGACGGAAGCGAATTTGAGCTTTCAAGCGGCAGTTTAACCGTATATCTTCCCCCCGACACCAACGCGGAGATAAACGCCGATGTAGGCACGGGCAGCGTTACCGTCGACTGCTGCGACGTGAATGAGAAAATACGCGATGAAAAGCGCGTGACGCTCGGAAACGGCGGTGCGAGGATATCCGCCGACGTGTCGTCCGGAAAGATGTCGTTTCTGGAAAACAACTAAATTGCGAAACCGATAAACCATAATTTTGCAGTGTGCCGTTTGACTGCTCCCCATGGCGTTGTCGTGCGCGGTTTGAATATTCCACTATATGTTGCTGTGAGCGGTTTTATTTAAAAAGATTTTCAAAATCTTGTTGCCGGTGCGCTGACGTGAATTATTACGCGCCTGTTACTGCTCCCCTATGCCTTACTGTGATTTATTACGCGGCTTCGTGCCGCGCTCTTTTTTGCGAACAGAAAAAATCAAAGGTGTAATAAAATCGCAAAAAACTATTGACAGTATGCCGTACAGTATGCTATAATAAATATAGTATGCAGTTTCTGTGAAAGAGGGGGCATTGAGCAATGTTTCTGCGAGTAATAAAGGTTTGCCTGCACGGAGAGGACAGCAAGTATTTTCCCTTGTTCCGCGACGCGGCGGCGCCCGAAGGCTTTATCGTACAGTCTGTCGACGATATCTTAAAAGCGGATATCCTGATAGCTATGCCCGACGGTATTGGCATCGCGTCCGAAATAATAAAAAAGCTGTCGGAGCAAAAACGCGCCGACGCGGAGCTTGTCGCGCTGACGTACAAGCCCGATGAGCTTTGCCCGGTATATGACAAACTGGACGATATATGGACCGCTCCGATGAGCGCGGAGCATTTCCTGTTTCTTGCCGGAAACGCTCTGCGTCGGCGCGCCGAATATATGGAGCGCCGCCAGACGGAACAGTATCTCGATACGCTTATAGATAATATGCCGAGTCTCGTGTGGTTCAAAAGCAAGGACGGTCTGCACGAAAAGGTGAACGACGAGTTTTGCAGAACGGTCGGAAAGACCAAGGACGACGTCCGCGGAAAGCCGCACACCTACATATGGGGCGTGCCCGTGGACGATCCCGCGTGCATAGAGTCCGACAATAAGGCTATGCAGAGCGGTCAGACGGTCATAGGCGAGGAGCATATCGCCACGGAAAACGGCACGAGGATACTCACCTCGTACAAGTCCGCGCTGTACGATTTTGACGGCTCCGTTATGGGAACGGTCGGCGTCGCGCTGGACATCACGAAGGAGCGTGCGTTCGAGGAAGAGATATTGTCCAAAAACAAGATGTTCGAGAGTATGTTCGCGTCCATCGACTGCGGTATGATGTGGCATTCTCTGGACGGCAAGGAGGTTCTTTTCATCAACAAGACCGCCCTGCGTATACTCGGCTATGAAACCTGCGACGAGCTTATGGCGGACGGCTTCAACTATATAGCGAAGTCGGTGCTGGACGATGACAAGGCTATGCTCGCGGACAAGATACGCTCGCTGAAGGAGCTGGGCGATTCCGTGAACGTGGAATACCGCGTTCTCCACTCCGATGGCAGTGAGCTGCACGTTCTCGGAAACATAAAGCTGATATCAATGAAAGGACAACGCTTCTATCAGCGATATCTGCTGGATATCACCGAACAGAAAAAGCAGTCCAACGAAAAGCAGCGCCTTCAGTCGGCTCTGGTGCAGGTTCTCGCCGCAAGTTACAGCGTTGTATGCTATTTCGACATCAACACGGGAAAAGGCACTCTGCTACATATCAACGACTGCCCGAAGGGTATTTTGAGCGGCGTGTTCGATGTCGGCGGCCTCGATCTTGAGGACGCGATAAAACACTATTGCGAAAGCTGCGTTTTGGACAGCGACAGAGAACGCTTCCTGCTCAACTGCTCGCGCGAAACGCTGAAAAAGGAGCTTTCCGAAAAGAACTCGCACTTCATAAACTACCGTGTAAAATGTGATTTTGAAGAGAAATACTATCAGATAAAAGCAGTGCGCGTCGGTTCGGACAAAACGTACTACGGCATAGTTTTGGGTATCAGAAACATCGACGAGGAAATTCGCAACGAAATGGAAAACAGAGCGCTGCTTGAAAACGCTTTGGCGCAGGCAAACCGCGCCAACAAAGCGAAAAGCGTGTTCCTTTCCAATATGTCGCACGACATCAGGACGCCTATGAACGCTATCGTGGGCTTTACGACGCTTGCGATGTCGCATATCGACCACCCCGAACGGGTGGAGGATTACCTTGAAAAGATAATGATATCGGGAAAACATCTGCTCTCGCTTATCAACGACGTGCTGGATATGAGCCGCATAGAAAGCGGCAAAATGCACCTTGAGGAAAGCCCCTGCACACTGCCCGATATTCTCCACGGGGTATGCAATATGATCCACCCCGATATTCATAAAAAGCAAATGGAGCTTAAAACGGACATCACCAACGTTCGTCACGAAAACATAATGTGCGACAAGCTGCATCTCAATCAAGTGCTGCTCAATCTGCTGTCGAACGCGGTGAAGTACACTCCGATAGGCGGCACGGTGACGCTAAAGACCACCGAAACGGTATCGCAAAACGAGGACTGCGCCGTTTACGAGTTCGTGATATCCGATAACGGCATAGGTATGAGCGAGGAGTTCGTACAGCATATCTTCGAGCCGTTCGAGCGTGAACGCAACACCACCGCCAGCGGTATACAGGGCACGGGATTGGGTATGGCAATCACCAAAAACATAGTGGATATGATGGGCGGCGAGATCGAAATGCAGAGCGAGCCGAACAAGGGTACTACCGCGACAGTAAGGTTCGAGTTCAAGGTGCTCGCCCAAAGCGCGGAGCACAGAGAGCTTGTTGAATACCGCGATAAGCGCGCTCTTGTGGTGGACGACGACTTCAACACCTGCGACTGCGTTACCGGAATGTTGAGCGAGCTTGGAATGAGATCCGAATGGACGCTTTCCGGAAAAGAGGCTGTGCTGCGCTCCAAACAGGCGGCTGCCCGCGGCGACGGCTACGACGTTTACATAATAGACTGCTTCCTGCCCGATCTGAACGGCATAGAGCTGGCGCGCAGGATACGCCGCGAAACGGGCGTGAACGTCCCGATGATAGTCGTTACGGCTTACGATTGGACGGAGTTCGAGGAAGAGGCGCGCGAGGCGGGAATCTCGGCGTTCTGCTCGAAGCCTCTGTTTATGTCGGAGCTTAAAGGCTGTCTTGAGAGCATTTCCGGCTCTAAAACGGACGAACAGATACAAAAGGCTGTTCTGCGCAGCGGACGCATACTCCTTACGGAGGACAACGAGCTTAACCGCGAGATAGCCTTTACGCTGCTTTCCGACGCGGGGTTTGAGGTAGAGGTCGCCGAAAACGGCGAAGAAGCGCTCAATGCGGTCAAGAACTCCGAACCCGGATATTTTAGCGTCATTCTTATGGACGTGCAGATGCCCGTTATGAACGGCTATGACGCGACAAGGGCCATTCGCGCGCTGGAAAACGAGCAGCTGCGCTCGATACCGATACTCGCAATGACCGCAAACGCTTTTGAGGAGGATAAACAGGAGGCTATCGCAAGCGGAATGAGCGGTCACCTCGCAAAGCCGATAAATATCGACGAATTATTGGAAGCATTAGACAAAATAATCAAAACAAACAACGCAAACAAGCAGGTGTAGCACATTCGCGCGCGGACAGATACGGGCAGACCGCCGTACCGCCGCAGGGCGCGAACAGCCGCTATTCGATGTTTATGAAAAAATAGGGGAAATGTATAATGTTATTTAAAAAATTGTTATCGTGTACGATGGCTGCCGTTATCGCGGCGTGTTCCTTCAAAATGCCTGCCGCTGCCGACACAAAAACCGGCGCTGCCGCGCAGNNGCGCAGAGCGTGCTTCAAACACGCTCCGCGCAAGGCGACGTATTCTCAAAGAACGGCTTGCTGTTCACGGAGCTTGAGGACGGTACATACGAAGTGGGATATGACTATAACGGCAAAAAGCCCACCGGCACCGTAACCATTCCCGAAACGGTAAACGGACGCGCGGTCACGCGTATCGCGGAGGCCGGCTTTGCCGACTGCGGCGAGCTTACCGACGTCATCGTGCCGGACAGCATTATAAGCGCGGGCGCAAACGCGTTTTACGGTACGCCGTTTCTGAACGATCAGACGGATACCGTAAAGTACGCGGGCAAGATAGCGGTAGGCTGCGACTCCGACGCGGAGAGCGCAGTCGTGAAGGATGGTACGCTGGGTCTTGCGGACAGGCTGTTTTGCTCCT
>DILZ01000057.1:2977-3588 GCA_002425305.1 Ruminococcaceae bacterium UBA5579 | reverse complement strand
CAGCGAAAGCTCCGACGGCGCTATGGCGGCGGTAGTCGGCGCGGACGACAAATTGATGTCGGACGTTCTCGGCTCGCTCAGCGGATTTGCCGCGCCCGCGAACTACAACTCGCCGGTGCAGACGGTTATCGCCGGTGAATCCGCCGCAATTGACGAGGCTATGGCAAAATTCGCCGAACAGGGCAAGCGCTGCGTAAAGCTGGCGGTATCGNNGGCGGCATTCCACACCAAACTGATGAAGTCGGCGGCCGATGAATTTAAAGCGCAGATCGCCGATCTGAAATTCTCCGCGCCAAACTGCGGCTTCTACTCAAACCTTTACGGAACAAAGCTGGAGGATTTCTCCGATATGCCCGGCTATCTCGCGGCTCACATCTGCTCTCCCGTCAAATTTGTAAGCGAGCTTAACGCTATGCAGTCCGACGGCATTGAAGCGTTCGTTGAGTTGGGTCCCGGGCACGTTCTCACCGGACTTGTACGCAAGACGCTGAAGGGCGTTGTCAACGCAAACGTCGAGAACACCGAAACGCTTGAAAAGACATTGGCGGCGGTGAAGTAGGTCAGCGTTCAACCAAAATCAACGATATGCATACCCGTAAATTTTGCGAAAG
>DILZ01000057.1:324-2965 GCA_002425305.1 Ruminococcaceae bacterium UBA5579 | reverse complement strand
TAAATTAAAATAAGGAGAAAAAGATGAGGAAGTTTTGTTTGATAGGACACCCTTTGGGACACTCGCTTTCGCCGCAGATACACGCGCGGCTGTTCGAGCTGTCGGGAGAGAAAACTGAGTACACTCTGCAAGATATTGCTCCCGAAGAGCTGGCAGCCAAGCACGGGTTCTTGGAGGAATTTGACGGATTTAATATAACGATACCGCATAAAATGGCGATAATAGATTATTGCGACGAGCTTTCGGAAGAGGCAAAGCGGTACAATTCCGTGAACTGCGTAAAAAACGGCGAAAAAAAGATCGGATACAACACAGACTGTATCGGCTTTACGAAATCTATTGAGATGCTGGGCGCGAGCCTTAAAAGCAAGGTTCTGCTGATAGGCTGCGGCGGAGTTGGCCGTATGGCGGCTATCGAAATCGCTCTCGAGGGCGGCGAGTTGTCTGTTGCCGTGCTGAAAAGCGATCTGCCTCTTGTGGAAAAGGTCATTGAGGAGATAACCGAAAAGGTTCCCGACGCGCATGTTCGCGTGGCGATAATCGGTGAAAACGGGTTGTGCGCGGACGATCTGCGCGGCGAGCGGTTTGACCTGCTTGTAAACGCAACTCCCGTGGGAATGTTCCCGAAATCGGACAGAATACCGTGCAGCGCGGACGTTCTCGATAATGTGAGGTTCGTGTTCGATCTGATATACAACCCGCGCGAAACGCTTCTCACGAAAACCGCCCGCGAAAAGGGCTGCAAGGCTCTCAACGGAATGGCAATGCTGGTGCTTCAGGCGGTGGCGGCTCACGAGATCTGGGACGGCGCGTCTTATGAGAAAGAGGACATTGACCGCCTTATCTCCGATATGGAGGAGCTGGTATGAGTTCGGTGTATTTGTGCGGATTTATGGGCTGCGGCAAAAGTCACATCGGAAGGCAGCTCGCGTCGGCTCTTGGCAGACAATTTGTTGACCTCGACCGCTATATAATCAACACGGAGCAAATGACGATACCGTTCATCTTCGAGAAGTTCGGCGAGCCGCACTTCCGCAGGCTTGAGGCAAAGTATATCAGGGAACTTTCGGAGGATAAGGTCGTAGCCACGGGCGGCGGCGCGCTTATTAACGACGAAACGGCGGAATACGCGCGGAAAAGCGGACTTACCGTCTACATCAACACCTCGTTCGATATATGCTACAACCGCATAAAGGACGACACCAACCGCCCATTGGTAGTCAGCAACACAAAGCAGCAGCTTGAAGAGCTTTACAACACGCGCGCCGCGATCTACCGCCGCAATGCGATGTGTATGGTGAACGGCTGCACGACCGATACGATAATAGTGGACGAGATCGTCAAGTTGACGAGGTATTTTGAAAGGTTCGGGAAAATATGAGCGTCTATGACCGCATTAACTATGATAATTATGTTTGGTATGCCGAAGTCGAAAATCACGAAAAATATTTGAAGCTGCTTGACGCTTTGGAGCGGCACACTGCTGAAATAGAATACGTTCAGCGGGACGGCAACGACCCGAAGAACGACACCTTTTACAAAATCGGAGAAAAGTTCATTATAAGCGAATACCACACGACCGAGTGGACGGGTATCGCGGTCGGCAGCGGTATGCTGTACAAATTTCGCGCAGACAACTCTGTTTTTAAACTCTTAAGAACTTACGAGAGCTTTTTTGGTCCGGACGAAAGAAAAAAATATCCCGATTGTTGGAACGATTGGGCTTTTTATGACAAGAACGGCGTTTTGCTGTTCTATACCGTACCGCACGAGTACGAGGCACATATTTCATCTGATTTTTTAAAGGAACTGAACAATGATAATCAAAAACGTAAAAATCAAAACAATGTCGGGAAAGGATTACGAAAACGGTTTCGTAAGATTTACCGACAAAATAACAGAAATCGGCGATATGGACGAGCTTTCCCCGATGATCGAGGAAGAAATAGACGGCACGGGAAAAACGCTCTACCCGGGCTTTATTGACGCGCACTGTCACCTCGGAATGTGGAGCGACAGCCTGTCAATGCAGCTTGAGGGCGACGACGGCAACGAAACCACCGATCCCTGCACTCCGCATTTGAGAGCCATAGACAGCATAAACGCGATGGACAAGTGCTTTAAGGACGCCGTGAGCGCGGGTGTGACGAGCGTATGCACAGGCGTCGGCTCGGCGAACCCCATAGGCGGTTCGTTCGCGCTGATAAAAACGTTCGGCTCAAAACGCGTTGACAAGCTGATAGTCAAAAGCCCCATAGCGATAAAGTTCGCGCTGGGCGAAAACCCGAAGTCCACCTACAACGACCGCGACGAAGCACCCGTAACGCGAATGGCGACTGCTGCGTTGATACGCGAGCAGCTCCAAAAGGCTCTGCGCTACAAGCAGGACCTGGACGAGTACACCGCCAAAAAGGGCACTGACGATGAGGTAAGTAAGCCCGATCTCGACGCAAAATGCGAGGCTCTGCTGCCGCTGTTTAATAAGGAAAATCGGCTCAAGGCGCATTTCCACTGTCACCGTGCCGACGACATCTTCACGGCGGTGCGGATAGCAAAGGAATTTGAGCTTGATTATGTTCTGATACACTGTACGGACGGCGGCATTATCGCCGACGAGCTTGCGGAGGAACTTCCTGCCGTT
>DILZ01000057.1:0-190 GCA_002425305.1 Ruminococcaceae bacterium UBA5579 | reverse complement strand
GCTCTCGCCGTGCGCGGGGGGCTGTCCCGCGAGGACGCACTGAAGGCGATAACGATATACGCGGCGGAGATGCTGGGAGCGTCCGACAGATTGGGTTCGATAGAAGTTGGCAAGGACGCGGATCTCGTGCTGTTTTCAGGCGATCCGCTCGACCTTACCGTCTCGCCCGATGTGGTGATAGTAGGCGGCG
>DILZ01000116.1:30248-36275 GCA_002425305.1 Ruminococcaceae bacterium UBA5579 | reverse complement strand
TCATCTTGCCGCCGCTCGACTTCGGCTCTTCTGCTGGTTCGGGGGTGCTGAGCACCTCGGTGATCCCCGACTTCATCAAAAGAGCGTCTATCTCGTCCACCGTCATTGTGTTGTTCGTCACGGGCTGAGCCTTTATGTCATCAGCCGCATCAATATCGGTGCTATGCTCGACCAGCTTGTCGGCGTAATTCACCTTATGCTGACTGAGAATATCGCTTACATGCGATTCCTCCTCGCTGTCGAGCGTCTTGTTTGAGGTCGCCACAAACGGCACCGTTCCGGGCGGATACATAGCAAACGGATCCTGCTTGCTTTCGGATGGTGTCTTTTCCGCGGACGGTATGTTTGACGTCATATCCTCCCACTCCGCGCGAGCCGTGGTATAATCGCAGTTGTCGCCGTCAAAGCGCAGCCAGTATGTATCATAAGGCGTCACTCCGCGCGTCTTGCGTATTATCTCGTATACGTTGTATCTCTCAAGCCCCAGCATCCGAAGCTCAATAGCCGTAAACGGCGTCCCGTTCTGGAAAACGCGCGATGAGAAAAGAAAGTAGATATCGGATATTTCGAGGGGACGGTAAACGGGCGTTATCAGGTTTTCCTTGTGCTTTGTGATGATGTTCACGGACACCTTTTCGTCCCGCGATATCTCATAGGACGCGACAAGGTCGTCCTCCTTTAATAGATCATATCTGATAGGCAAGGGCATTTCAAACGAACGATTATCTATCAATCTGTATCTGTTTCCCTTTATTACGCTTCCCATAGCACATTCTCCTTAATAACGAGTAGTATTTATTAAAAAGATCATAATTTCCTATAATATTATACCATACTTTGATTTTATAATCAAGAGAGTTTTTTCAACATTTTCATTTTTTTAATTAGGTATGCTAATCTTTACAAAACAGCTTTTAAATATTTGTGTATAATTCATAAAAATTCACAAAATGTCCCTAATAATTAATGTTAAGTGTTTACATATCGTTTTTTTTGTGGTATAATGTATAAAAGGCTCTTTGTATAATTTTGAGCGGAAATGGGGAGTAGACAAAAATGAAAGTCAAAACGATGATTATGGTCGCGGCTATCTGTTTTGCGATCATACCAATGGTCGTATTCGTTATGGTTTCCAACATAATGCTGCGAAACAACGGCGGTTCTATGTTTAAGAGCGAATTGAAAGATATGGCGTCGGCACAGTCAAGTTCAATACAGGCGATTTTGAACAAGGTTCACTCCGATACGGCAACCTTGAAGGAAATGTCCGCAATAAAGTCAGCCGCGTCAAGCGGTTCCTCCACCGCTGAGGCGGAGGACATCATCAAAAGATATATGGGCGATAACCCCGTTATCCGCGACATTTCGATCATCAACAACAGCGGAAGGGTAATCGCGGGTTCGAACAAGGGCAACTACATTGAAAATTACGGGGCATACTCCGATTATAAGAACAACGTCCTTTACTTCGACGCAGTTTCCGACACGACCAGTACGGATAATATGATGTTTATCAAATCCAACCTCGACGGTGCCGCACTGTTTGTTTTCTATAATCTCGGCGATGAAAGTTCGATACTCGGAAGATTTGCTTCTGCGAGCACATTCTATAACCAGGGCGCTGTTTACATTATCGATTCCAAAAACAACTGGTCTTCGGGCTCGGCGATAAGCACCAACCTCGAAACTCAGTTCACAACGGCTATAACGGAAAAGATCCCGACGCTCTCCGATGACACCTTGACCGACATCATTGAATACAACGGTACTTACGGCAAAACCGCTGGCGTTATGGTCAGAACGGGCGGCGAGGACGGTCTGGTCGCGCTGGTAGCGTGCCCCGTAAGCAGAACCGATTTTTATTCCGCAAAATCTCTTACTCCTATCATTTTGATTTCAATTCTGCTGGCAGTGGCAAGCTTTGTTGCGGCGCTGCTCATTTCCAAGATCGTTACCAGACCTCTTAACAAGATAGAGGATACTCTTCAGAAGATACGCCGCGGCAATCACGAGGCTCGTATCAGCAATATCGCAAACAACGAATACGGACAGATGTCCCGCGCGTTTAATAACGTTGTCGATGAAATAGTTGTAAGCGAGGACAGATACAAGGTCATCTCCGATATGTCCGACAACATCATATTCGAGTGGAACTTTAAGACGAACGATGTTGCGTTCTCCAACAACTTCAACAAGAAGTTCAGCTATCGTCCGCCGTCGGATCACTTCGGCGACAGCTTCCTTATGAAGGCAAAGCTCCACCCCGACGACGCGAACAGATACAGAAGCGACCTCGACCAGCTTGAAAAGGGCAAGCCGTTTGAAAACAATGAATACCGTATCAAAAATATATACGGCGACTTCATCTGGATCCTTATGAGAACCGCGACATTGTACGATGCGGACGGCAATCCCCTCAAGGCTGTCGGTGTTATGGTCGATATTGACCGCGCTAAGAAATCCGAAGCTAAACTCACGGAGCAGGCAAGCTTTGACGCTTTGACGGAGCTTTTCAACCGTGAAACGATCGAATCGCAGATCGACAATGAGATCTCTCTTTCCGAAATGCGCAAGTCCGAAATGGCTGTTATGTTTATTGACGTCGACGACTTCAAGCACTACAACGACGACTACTCTCACGCGACGGGCGACCAGGTCCTCAAGTTCCTTGCGAAAACCATCAAGGAAACCGTGGAAGGCATTGGTTTTGCCGGACGCTATGGCGGCGACGAGTTTATCGCGATGGTTCGCAACTCTGAAAGCAATCCCCCCGCAGAGATCGCTCAAAGGCTTATCGACAAGCTGGCAGCGGGCTTTGACGCGGATATCGGCGAGCGCCTCGGCGTAAGCGTTTCGATAGGTATTGCGGTTATCAAGGACGACTACAACACCCGCGTTGAGTACCTTATCGGTAAAGCCGACGACGCGATGTACTCCGTTAAGAAGAGCGGCAAATCCGGTTACGCGTTTATCTGATCCAAATAATAATTACAGCTCCCGAGTTTCGGGGGCTGTTCTTGTATATTAAACCTTCCCCCGCCATATGCGGGGGAAACTTTATTAAAATTCCGTTTCATCATAACATAATTGATGACTTACCGACGCGGCTTTCAGGACTGCGGCTTTAACGCCACGTTCACCGCTACCCTGTCGCCTCGCTGAGAACGGTACAGCTCGCGGTATTCCTCAAACGTGACGGGCTTACCCGACGTGAGTATCTCAAGGTCGGACATAAACACGCGCGCCGTAAAGCCGGCGGGCTTCATTCCGTTGCGCAGATAGAAATCGCGCCGCCTTTGACGGATCTCGCGGTCAACGCACGGCTCGTTGACGTCCTCTATCTCGAGGATAAAGCGGCTGTCCGCAAAGTGTCTCATCAGCGCTTTTAGGACGCGGGAGCCTATCCCCCTGCTGCGGAGCTGCGGATGAACAGCGAAGTATGACAACATCACGAGGTCGCCGCGCCTCATCGTCACCGCAAAGCCCCCGAAGCGTCCGCTGTCGGATTCGACGGCGATAAGCTCCGCCTCTCCACTTTTGAACATACGGCGGAGTATGAAAAACGGTATGCGCTCCCGACGCGGAAACGCGGAGAGATAAAGCGATCTTATTCGCGAAATGTGTTGATCCGTATCCATAGTGAGCTTCATAGAAATCCCTCTTAAAATAGTATTGACAAATACAGTTTAGCACATAATCACAAAAAAGTCAAGGGAAAATTGTGCGAAATAAATAAAAATCAAGAAGCCCTATTGACAGAAGGGAACAAGCGTGTTATAATTGCACTATAAGAAATAGTACAATTAATGCACTAAAAGGGGGACTATCGTGATAAGTATCGACATAACGGGCAGAACTCCTATTTACGAGCAGATATACCGCGCGGTTTGCAGCGAGATAACGCGCGGTATTCTGAAGGAAAACGACAAGATACCGCCCTCGAGAGTGCTCGCGCAACAGCTCGGACTAAACCCGAACACCGTGACAAAGGCGTATCAGATACTCGAACGCGACGGAATAATCTACACCGTGACGGGCAAAGGGAGCTTCGTGGCAGCTGTAAGCGGCAAGGCTGATGTGGCGCTTACGAGGGATTTTGAAGATAAGGCACGGGAGGCTCTTAAAGCGGGGATTCCTGCGGAGACTTTGGTGGAAATAATCAATAAGGTGAAGGGAGAGCTTGCGAAATGAACGAAACAAGCAGCACGGATTTTGAGGACAAAACGCGCGAGGCTCTTGAAGCGGGTATTCCTGCGGAGACCTTAACGGAAATAATCGATAAAGTGAAGGGAGAGTTTGCAAAATGATCGAAATAAACAACGCGAGTATGATGTTCGCGAAAAAGGGGCTTGGAAAAGTTGACCCAAAGGACTGCTTCAAGGCGCTCGATAACATTTCAATATCTATTCCCGACGGCTGTATATACGGGTTTCTCGGCTCGAACGGCGCGGGAAAATCCACGCTTCTGCGTATGATGTGCGGAGTGTACAAAACAGCGCCCGGCTCGGTGATGATAGACGGCGAGGACGTGTTTGACAATCCCGCCGCAAAGGGAAAGCTGTTCTTCGTGAACGACGAAACGGTGCAATACACGCAGTTCACGCTGGACGGACTTGCGAAGTACTACGCGAGCTACTATGACAGCTTTTCTTATGAGATATACGAAAGGCTTCTCAAACAGATACAGCTTCCGAGAAACAAGCGTATGAGCGAGTTCTCAAAGGGTATGAAGCGGCAGGCGGTCGTTATCATCGGGCTGTCGTGCAACACGAAATACATTCTGCTTGACGAGGCGTTCGACGGGCTCGACCCCGCGATGAGGAAATTCATCAAGCAGATAATCGTAGACGAGCTTGTTGACCGACAGGCGACAATGGTGGTGTCCTCGCACAACATCACGGAAATAAACGAGCTGTGCGACCGCGCTATGCTGATACATCAGGGGCAGATGATATTCGCAGACGAAATAGACAACATCAAGAGCGGCTTCGGCAAGATACAGCTTGCGAGAAAAAGCGGCACGGTCACGCGCGAGGAGCTTGAAGCGGCGGGGCTGTCGGTAATGCAGTACACGACAATGGGTTCTGTGGCGCAGGCGATAGTGCGCGGTGAGGAGACTGAGGTCATCAAGAAAACGGACACTTTAAACTGCGACATAAGCGAGTTTATCCCGCTTACCCTTGAAGAAATATTTATCTATGAATTGGAGGCGAAAGGATATGGAGCAAATATCATCGGCAACGACTAAAAAGTCCGAATACAAAATGTCATTCAGGAAAATATGGCGCGCGGCACTCGCGGAGATACGCGTCCACAAGAAGCTCGCGATAATCTCGTTCGTGCTTTTCGGCGTGGCTATGCTGCTTTTTGCGATCTTCAATTCCTTCGGATATAACAAAGCCGACAAAAGCATATGGTTCATATCGTCGGGGTGGGGGCAGATTTTCTCAATGTTCGGCATTATAGTGGGATTTTTTACGGCACTGAACATTTTCCGCGATATGAATAACCAACAGCTCTGCGACGTTTCGATGGCGCTTCCAATAAAGGCGGGCGAACGCTTTCTGTCTAAGATAACAGCTCTGTTCCTTTTGCAGACAGCACCGCTTGTGGTATCGGTCGCAGGCGGAAACGCTCTCTCGATGCTGTTTGTTTCGCTGAAATACAGCGGCTGGTCATTTTATAAAGATACGGCGGAAAGGTTCGGCACGTTCGTGTTCGGTTCGCTGGCGGCGAGTATGTTCATTCTTGCGGTGACCGTGCTTGTAACGTGCTGCTGCGGCACTTTGGCGGAAAGCGCGTATTTCTCGGCGATACTGATGTTTATCATAAACGTCTTCCCGATCAGCTTTTTTAATAATATGATAGTTAAAAATTCGGGATTTTGGGTCGACAATATTTTCTTTGGAACAGCTCCATCGGATTTCACCGTTGACTTCGGCTGGTGGGGCATTCTCTTCCTTACAAGAGACGGCTATAAAGAGATGCTTTCCCACGCCGCCGTTGGCTCGATCATTTCGCTTGCCG
>DILZ01000116.1:28760-30236 GCA_002425305.1 Ruminococcaceae bacterium UBA5579 | reverse complement strand
CCTTGCGCCGTCGAGATATTGTCGTGCCGATATCGAGCAAGGTCTTTTTTGAGATAATGATGGCGGGCAGCTGCATAACCATATTCTCGCTGTCCTTTATGGGCTCCGGCGCGCAATTTGGCATAGTGCTGGCGGGCGTGGCATACGTCATTATCAACGTAATAGTCTGCCGCGCGAAAATAAACGGAGCGTCCTTTATAAAGTGGGCGGGAAAATATACGGTGACACTGGCGGCGTTTGTGATCGTCGCTGTCATCGCGATGAAAACGGGCGGCTTCGGCTATATCAAGCTGCGACCCGAAACACAATATCTCGACGGCGCAAGGTTTAGACTGGAGTATTATACTGAAACAGATGACCGTCAGCCGGACGGTTCATACTCCAAATACAATATACTGCAATCATCCCCTCTTACCTCCGAACAGGCGGACGAGGTTATGAAAATATACAAGAAATACTTCGTCAAAGCGGCTAAGGAGAAAAGTCCGTTTAGCATATTCACCGATGAGTTCGGCTATGACGGCAGAACCCACACACATCTTATTGTATTTGCCGAAAGCGATACAAAATACGGCTTCAGACCATATCCAAAAAGTATGTTTGAAAAGGGGTTTGAGGTCATAGAACAGACGGGTGACACGATATACACCGTAGAACACTACAGTCTGGACTATCGTCAAAGTATGAGCATTCCCATCTCGGAGGCGGACGCGCTTTTCGAGGAGCTGAAGGAGCTTGGATATCTGGTCGAGTCCGATCATCTTTAAGGTATCACCCCAAATCCGTTCCCGATACGACGCCGGCATAACAAGAAAGGACGCGTTATAAAAAACAGAATGTTTAAATTTTTCAGTAACACAAAACTTTGCGTTCAGGCAGCGGCGGTATTGCGGTTCGCGGCGAGAGCAGGCGAAATGCGGCTCAAAAAACGCAGGCTCTCCGCTGAGGGTCGATATATGCGCTCCCCGAAAAACGGGGGAGCGCAATTTATTTTGGTGCGCCGCACCGGGCGGTTTACCGTAAATTCAAACTTGACATAACGCGCGGGATAATATATAATATATGTATGAGAATTCAAGGCGGACTGCTATACCGGTCCNNGTCGTTGTGCCAGTGCTTAGAGCCGCCCGTCTGAACGATGAACTTGACGTTTTCACCCGTTGAGGCGGCAAGCATTTCGTCCATATCTCTCGAAGGAACATATATATGAGAGCAAAAAGGTTTATCGCGGCGGTTTTGTGCGCCGCCCTCGGAATATCGCTGTGCGGCTGCAAAAAGACCCCCACGCTTAACGAGCCGGACACTCCGCCCGTTTTGACGGCGCATAAAACGGTAAAGCGCGGCAGCGACGGCGCTCTTGAGATAACGCGTCGGGATATCGGAGATACGCCTATGGGCGAGGACGGCACCTGGACCGTTTTCGTCTACATCAGCGGCACAGACCTCGAGGAAACAAGCGGCTACGCTTCGAGAGAT
>DILZ01000116.1:19602-28722 GCA_002425305.1 Ruminococcaceae bacterium UBA5579 | reverse complement strand
CTCTAAGCACTGGCACAACGACTATGTAAACGCCGAATATCTTGAACGCTGGGAGATATCAGGCGGAAAACGAACAAAGCTCGCTCAGCTGCCGTCGGCTTCAATGGCAAAAGGCTCTACCCTGCGGAATTTCCTGAAATGGGGCATCGAGAACCACTCCGCCGCGAAAATGGGCGTTATCTTCTGGGGGCACGGCAAGGGAACGATCGGCGGTCTTTGCAAGGACAACCTGTTCGGCGGCGATTTTCTCTCGCTGGAGAGTATGAACGCCGCTTTTGCGGAAACGGCGGAGCTTATGACGGACAAGTTCGAGTTCATAGGCTTTGACAACTGCTATATGGCGACCGCCGAAACCGCCGACATCGCCGCCTCTTACGCGAATTATATGATAGCCTCGGAGGACCTTGAACCCGCAAACGGCTGGGATTACACCGTGATAGGCGACCTTTTGGGAAAAGACCCGAACGCCGATTGGAATACGATCGCTCAAACGTTCTGCGACGGATTTATGGAGGAGAACTCGAACTCGAAAAGAGCCGCCCTCGTTACGCTTTCCGTAATAGACCTGTCGAAGCTGGACGACGTTTTCGTAAAACTGGACCGCTGCGCCAACGACCTTTGCGGCTCACTTGCCGATACGGAAAGTCTGCTCGAATTTGAAACGGCACTTGGCGACACGGAGCATTACGGAAATGAAAACGGCTTTGAGGGGTATGGCAACATCGTCGATATCGGCGGTCTTGCAAAAGCGGGCGGCAAATTCTCCGACAAAGCGGACGCGCTGCTATACGCGATAGACGACGCGGTCATCTGCAAAAGGGCGGGAAAGGATCACGAGAACGCCTCCGGGCTTACCGTATACTACCCGTTCGAGCCGCGCGGCTTGTCCGAGATAGCAACGTTTGCGCATCTTTCCGTAAGCCCCGGCTATCTCGCGTTCATTGACCAAAAGCTGCGCGGAGCGGCACTTGCTCCCGCTGCGGCGAGCAGCGTCAAAGATACCGTCACAGAGCTTTGGCTCAGCGACGTCAACAACGGAACTCGACGGCTCGACGAATATTGGGGCTGCGCTCCGAGCGGTGAGCGCAACAAGGATTCCACGGAGAAAAGCACTGCGGTGAAGCTCATCGGAGAGCCGTTATTCAAGAACGGGGAGTATGAGCTTGCGCTGGAGCCGAACTCGCTCCGGTTGATAAAGCAAGTGGGGCTGAACGTTTACTATTCGGAACAGAGCAATAGATTTCAGGCTCTTGGCACAAGGCTCTGTCCCGCCGCAGATATCGCAGGCGGAACATTCTCCGACAAGTTTGACGGGCGTTGGTTTATGCTGAACGACCGTTCGTCGCTTCAGATAAAGCGGCGCAGCGACGGAAAATACGTCACGCAGATAATGATTGGCAGCACGGAAACGACTATGCTGTTCACCGCCGGGGAAAACTCATTTAAAATCGACGGTATCCGAAAGCCCGCCGGAAACGGTATTCTGCGCTTTGAAACGGCGGACACCGGAGATACGATCGCCCCGCTGCGCGATATCTGCACGGTCAAGGGAAGTAAATTCAGGTCGGAGGGTGGCGCGGAGTATACCGTAACGAGCGAGCCGAACATCATTTATGATACGCTTGCAGACGGGAATTATTTAATGATGCTGGTCGCCGATGATATCTGGGGCGGCAGATATGAAACCGATATCGTGAAATTCTCCATTGCAAACGGAAGGCTTGATTATTCCCCGCCGACCGAATAATAATGTATTCCGAAAGCGCGGTAGCTTGAAAGGCTGCTACGCTTTTTTCAACCGTCAAGGCGTGTATAATTCCGCGTCTGTCGGAAATAACTTAAACATATATTTTGATAAAACGGCAATCAATTTGTGCAATAACGACAATCGGAATGTCATTAAATTGTCAACTATTCCAAAAATGGAAGCTTTTGAAAGTTTTTGACAGAAAATGCTTGACAGTTCAATATCAATATGCTATTATATAATCATAACACGTCAAAATACTCCAAATTCTTTCATAAGGGAAGTGAAAGTTTTGCTTACCGAAGAACGTCACTCTATTATATTGGACACTCTTTCGCGNNCCGCGTCAAAGAAGCGTCGACCTTTCGGAGCTTTGCTCACTGCTTGACGCGTCAGAATCCACCGTGCGCCGCGATCTTGCAGCGCTCGACGACAGCGGTCTGCTTATCAAGGTGCGCGGCGGCGCGATGTCGCTCGGCGAAAAATTCTCCTCCTCGGAGCATAATATCGAGGAAAAGGCGAATATGTTTGTAGAGGAAAAAACAGCTATCGCAAAATTCGCCGCGTCGCTTATTAACGACGGAGACTTCGTTTATCTCGACGCGGGAACGACCACGGAAAAGATGATAGATTTCATTCCGTCAAAATCCGTCATTTTTGTAACGAACGCTTTCATAAGCGCCAAAAAACTGGCTCAGCGCGGATTTAAGGTGCTGATAACTCCCGGCGAGGTAAAGGCGTCGACGGAGGCTATCGTCGGCTCGGAGGCGGTCATCGCGCTTTCGCACTACAACTTCACCAAATGCTTTATGGGTGTGAACGGTATCTCACGCAGCGGCGGCTTTTCCACTCCCGACAAAAGCGAGGCGAACGTCAAAGCCGCCGCAATGGCGCGCGGGCGCAAGGTCTATATTCTCGCGGATCACTCGAAATTCGGGGAGATGACCTCGATAAAATTCGCGGAACTGAAAGACGCGAATGTTATCACGGATAAAGTACCGGACAGGAAATACTTCGGCGAATTTAACGTGAAGGAGGTATTATGATGGTTTATACCGTTACATTCAATCCCGCTATCGACTATGTTGTGCGGACAGACGAGCTTATCATCGGGAGAACGAACCGCTCGAGATCGGAGCAGATGCTTATCGGCGGCAAGGGGATAAATGTTTCGATAGTGCTTACGGAGCTTGGGATACGGTCTGTGGCGCTGGGATTTGTGGCGGGATTTACCGGCAAGGCGATAGAGGACGGCGCGGCGGAAAAGGGCGTCGAAACAGATTTCGTTCATCTTGAAAGCGGCTGCTCGCGTATCAACGTAAAGATAAAATCCGCAGAGGAGACCGAGCTTAACGGGCAAGGACCGATGATCCCCGAAAAAGCAATAGACGAGCTTTACGCAAAGCTCGACAAGTTGGCGGACGATGACGTTCTGGTGCTGGCGGGAAGTATACCCGATACTCTGCCGAACGATATCTACGAAAAGATACTTGCGCGGCTTTCCGGCAAACGGATAAAGTTCATCGTGGACGCTACAAAGGACTTGCTTTTGAACGTACTGAAATATAAGCCGTTTCTTATCAAGCCGAACAATCACGAGCTGGGTGAGATGTTCGGAAGCGAGCTTACGACGGAGGCTGAGATAATCGAACACGCGCAGAAGCTGCGCGAAAGGGGCGCGGTGAACGTGCTTGTTTCTATGGCGGGCGACGGAGCGATACTCGTTGACGAGCACGGCAAGGTTCACAAATGCGGAGTGTGCAAAGGCACTGTGAAAAACTCGGTCGGCGCGGGAGATTCGATGGTCGCGGGATTTATCGCGGGAAGCGCGGAAGGCGATTACGAATACGCGCTGAAGCTCGGCACGGCAACCGGCGGCGCGACGGCGTTTTCGGACGAACTCGCAAAAAAAGAGGAAATATTCGAGCTGATGAAACAGCTTGATTAGGTCAGAACCGATCTTATTATAAAAGGAGGAACTTTATATGCGTATTGTTGATTTGCTGAAAAAGGAGAGCATATCGCTTAACGCTGCTCCGAAGGACAAGACGGAAGCTATCGATATGCTTGTCGACCTGCAGGTCAAGGGCGGCTGTATCTCCGACAAGGACGAGTACAAAAAGGGTATCGTCGCGCGCGAGGAGCACGGCTCTACGGCGGTCGGCGAGGGTATAGCGATACCTCACGCTAAAAACAAGGGCGTCAGCGCTCCCTCTCTGGCGGCGATGACAGTGCCCGACGGAGTGGATTACGAGGCTCTTGACGACGAGCCTTCAAATCTGCTGTTTATGATAGCCGCTCCCGAAAACGGCGGCGACGTTCATCTGGACGTTCTCGCGAAGCTGATGACTATCCTTATGGACGAGGATTTCAGAGCAAAGCTGCTGGCAGCAAAGGATAAGGACGAATTCCTTAAGATAATCGACGATATGGAAACCGAAAAGTATCCGGAGGAAAGTGCCGAAAAACCCGCAGAGATCGCGAAAGAAAAGACTGCGGACGGCGTTATCAAGGTGCTTGCGGTTACGGCTTGCCCCACGGGAATAGCGCATACCTATATGGCGGCGGAGGCTCTTGAAAAGGCAGGCAAGAAGCTCGGCATTTCGATAAAGGTTGAAACGAACGGCTCGGGCGGCATCAAAAACGCGCTCACGAAAAAGGAGATAGAGGAGTGCGACGGTATCATCGTCGCAGCCGACAAGACCGTTGAAATGGAACGCTTTGACGGCAAAAAGGTCATCAAGACAAAGGTTTCGGACGGAATTAAAATTCCCGAAGAGCTTATCAACAGAATTGAAGCGGGCGACGCTCCCGTATACCACGGAACGGGCGCTGCTGCCACAGAAAGCTCGGGCGACGGCGAGAGCTTCGGACGCAAGATATACAAGCACCTTATGAACGGCGTTTCCAATATGCTGCCGTTTACGGTGGCGGGCGGTATCTTTATCGCTATCGCGTTCCTTATCGATACGATAGCGGGCGCTCCGCAGGACAAGGACTTCGGTACCCATATGGCGGCGGCGAGGTTCTTCAAGAGCATAGGCGGTTACGCGTTCAACTTTATGGTGCCTATCCTCTCGGCGTTTATCGCGCGCTCCATTGCCGACAGACCCGGCTTCCTTGTGGGATTGGTGGGCGGTTATCTCGCAACGACCGGCTCTACCTTCGCGAACGTCGGCGGAGATATCCCCTCGGGCTTCCTCGGCGGACTGCTTGCGGGCTTTGCGGGCGGCTTACTGATGCTCGGCGTTGAAAAGCTCTGCGACAAGATGCCCCGGGCACTCAACGGTATCAAGCCCGTGCTGATCTATCCGCTTGTCGGTCTTGGAATGATAGCGGTTCTGATGTGCGCCGTTAATCCGTTTATGGGAATGATAAACACCGGACTTTCCAATATGCTTGAAAGTATGGGCGGTTCGAGCAAGATAGTTCTCGGCTGCATTCTCGGCGCGATGATGTCCATAGATATGGGCGGTCCGTTCAACAAGGCGGCTTACGTTTTCGGCACGGCAGCTATCGCTTCAGGCAGCTACGATGTTATGGCGGCGGTTATGATCGGCGGTATGGTTCCCCCTATCGCGATAGCTCTTTCCACGACGTTCTTCAAGAGCCGCTGGACGGAGGACGAACGCAAAAACGGTCTTGTAAACTACATTATGGGTCTTAGCTTCGTAACAGAGGGCGCTATCCCCTACGCCGCTTCCGACCCGCTGAGAGTTATCCCCTCCTGCGCTATCGGCGCGGCGACAGCGGGCGGTCTTTCAATGGCGTTCAACTGCACGCTTATGGCGCCTCACGGCGGCGTGTTCGTATTCGCGGTGGTCGGAAACCCGTGGATGTACGTTCTCTCGCTGGCGATAGGCTCTGTTGTCGGAATGCTGCTTCTGGCTCTTCTTAAAAAGAAAAGAACCTGATACGCGTTTTCATTAAGCGATAAAGGAATAACGAATTTTTCACCCCGCCCCGAATCCCGGGGCTAGGTGAGATCAATAAATATTACGGAGGACATTATTATGGTATCAAAAAAAGTAACGGTGATAAACGAACAGGGTATGCATATGCGCCCCGCCGGAGAGCTTGCAAAGGCTGTAAAGGCTCACCCCGATTGCGAGGTGACGCTCAACGCGAACGGCAAATCCGTAAAGGCGAAAGCTCCTATGCAGATCATGAGCGCGTGTATGAAGAAGGGCTGCGAGGTCGAGATCGTGTGCAACGGCGCGGACGAGCAGGAGGTCCTTGACGAGATCGCGGGAATGTTTGAGAGCGGCTTCGGCGAGTGATCGTCAAAACAGCGCCGCTGCGCAAACGGCGGTGCTTATTATCATTATGACGAGAGGTGAGAATATGAAAACGTATCAAGGCAAGGGTGTATACGGCGCTGTCGCGGTCGGAAAGATATCGCTTTTCAAGAAAGCGGACGCGGAGGTAAAGCGCGTGCGCGTCGATGATACCGACGCCGAAAAAACGCGGTTCGAGCAGGCAAAATCGCTTGCCGTGGAGCAGCTTCAAGAGATATACGAAAAGGCGCTTAGGGAAGTCGGCGAGGCGAACGCCGCCATTTTCGAGATACATCAAATGATGCTTGACGACGACGATTACAACGATTCCATCAACAACATCATTGAAAGCCAGAACGTCAACGCGGAATACGCGGTCGCCGTGACCGCCGATAACTTCGCAGAGATGTTCGCGTCTATGGACGACGCGTATATGAAGGCTCGCGCGGCGGACGTGCGCGATATTTCAAACCGCCTTATCAACAACCTTTCGGGCAATGTTTCCGTTGACGCGGATTCCGACGAGAAGGTCATAATCTGCGCGTCCGACCTCGCGCCAAGCGAAACAGTCGCGCTCGACAAGGACAAGGTTCTCGCGTTTGTGACGGCGCACGGCTCGTCAAACTCGCACACCGCGATTCTCGCGCGGAATATGAATATCCCCGCGATAATCGGCGTGGGCGATGAGTTCCTGAACGAGATAAAGGACGGCGACGAGGCTATTGTGGACGGCTATACCGGCGAGATATTCGTCAACCCCGATGACGACACACGCGCAAGGCTTCTTGAAAAGCAACGCACGGACGAGGAGAAAAAACGCTTATTACAGGAGCTTAAAGGCAAGGAAAACGTTACCCTCGACGGAAAGAAAATCAACGTTTACGCGAATATCGGCTCTGTGAGCGATATCGGAAAGGTGCTTGCGAACGACGCGGGCGGTATCGGACTGTTCCGCAGCGAGTTCCTCTACCTTGAAAACAGCGATTATCCGACCGAGGAGCAGCAATTCAACGCGTACAAAAAGGTGCTTGAAAGTATGGCGGGCAAGAAGGTCATAATACGCACGCTGGATATCGGCGCGGACAAAAAGTGCGACTACTTCAACCTCAAGCCGGAGGAAAATCCCGCGCTTGGTTACCGCGCTATCCGCATTTGCCTGACGCGTCCCGACGTTTTCAAAACGCAGCTCCGCGCGCTTTTCAGAGCCTCGGCGTTCGGCAATCTCGGGATAATGTTCCCGATGATAACGAGCGTTTCGGAGCTTGAAAGGATACTTGCAATATGTGGCGAGGTCAAGGCGGAGCTGAAAGCACAGAGCATTGGATTTTCCGACAAGGTCGAGCTGGGGATAATGATAGAAACTCCCGCAGCGGCTATAATTAGCGACAAGCTCGCTCCTATGGTCGATTTCTTCAGCGTCGGCACAAACGACCTCACACAATACACCCTTGCGTGCGACCGTCAGAACCCAGATATCGAACAGTTTATCGATACGCATCACGAGGCTATCCTGCGCCTTATCGAGATGAGCGCGGAGAACGCTCACAAGCACGGCGCGTGGATAGGTATCTGCGGCGAGCTGGGAGCGGATACCGAGCTTACGGAAGCGTTCCTTAGAATGGGTATAGACGAGCTTTCTGTTTCCCCGTCGTTCGTGCTTAAGGTACGCGACGCGGTTCGGAGCATCGACCTTTCCAAATAAATACAGCGTAGAACAAAAGTATATAAAGAAAGTCAGACCGCATAATAATGCGGTCTGATTCGTTTGCAGAAAAAGCCTTTTTGAAAAATTCTGCCTTTTTTCATCGACGGGAAAAAGTCGCACAGCATTTCCATCTTATCGGTTTTCCACGCGAGATGACTGTTCATAATGCTTGAAATACTTCCGGTCACTTCTCAATGTTTCCGCAACTTTCACTTGACTTTCGTATTATTATGTGGTATAATTATATCGTTCCCTAAACCGGTGCTATGGTTGACGGTCATCAATGAAAAACGGCAGAGTGATCTAAGGGGACAGACAGACGGCAGAACTGTTTGTACGGGAGGTGAGGAAAAGTGGCAAGCGGCGATAGTTGTACGGGAACAGGGCGAAGTATGCGCGTCCGGTCATTGCGCACAGTCCGAAAACGCTTGTTGCTTTTCGGAGCGTAATCGTGCGTAATATGGATCCGACCGCGCCTCTGTTTTCGTAAGCAGAGGTGTTTTTTTGCTCGTTTTCGGTGATTATCGGAATTATCAAAACGAAACGGGGGTAATATTATGCACGAGGAAAAAAACACGCAGACGGAGCTTGAGGCTGCCGTAAAACCGGATTACAGCGCGGAAATAACCGCGATAATCCGTGGGAACGATACTCCGCTGGTTATGCAGAGCAGACTTGAGGATTATCACGAGAATGATATTGCGGGGATCATTTCCGATCTGACAAATATCGAGCGGAAAAAGCTGTACCGCGTATGCACGGCGGAAATGCTGTCGGAGGTTTTCGAGCATCTCGACGAGGCGCAGGCGGGCGTTTATCTCGGTGAAATGGACTTGAAAAAAGCCGCAAGCGTTGTAGGGGAACTTGAAACGGACACTGCGTCCGCAGTGATCCACGAGCTTGACAAGGAAAAGCGCGATCTGCTGATAGACGCGCTTGAGCCGGATATCAGAAAGGAAATTCGGCTGATTGGTTCGTTTGACGATGACGAGATCGGCAGCAAAATGACGACAAACTGTATTATTATCCGGCAAGATCTTGATATTAAGGGCGCGATGAACGCACTTATTTCACAGGCAAAGGAAAATGACAATATATCAACGATATTCGTGGTCGACGACAGCGAGGCGTTTTATGGAGCTATCGATTTAAAAGACCTTATAATCGCGCGGAAAGAAGAGAGCCTTGACGGTCTTATCGCCACCTCGTTTCCGTATGTTTACGCAAACGAGCTTGTTGATGACTGCCTTGAAAAGCTGAAGGACTATTCCGAAAGCTCCATTCCCGTATTGGATAACTCCAACAAGCTGTTGGGAGTTATAACGTCAAGAAACGTTATCGAAGTCGTGGACGACGCGATGGGAGACGATTACGCAAAGCTCGCGGGCTTG
>DILZ01000116.1:18675-19545 GCA_002425305.1 Ruminococcaceae bacterium UBA5579 | reverse complement strand
TTGGTCTTATCGTATCGGGAGTTGTCGGGACTTTTGAGAAGGTGGTCGCGCAGCTTACGCTGATAATGGCGTTCCAATCACTGATCTTGGATATGGCGGGAAATGTGGGAACGCAGTCCCTGGCAGTCACGATACGCGTGCTTATGTACGAAAAGCTGACCGCGAAACAGAAAATTCGCCTTGTTTTCAAGGAAATAAAGATAGGCTTGTTTAACGGCATTATATTGGGGGGCTTGTCGTTTGTGTTCGTAGGCTTGTACATATCTTTGTTCAAGCATAAGGAACTCGGATTTTCTTACGTGGTATCGGGCTGTATCGGCTTCTCGCTGGTGATCGCAATGGTCATTTCCAGTGCCGTAGGAACGCTGATCCCGCTGTTCTTCAAAAAAATCAAAATCGACCCCGCCGTTGCGTCCGGTCCGCTTATCACCACGGTAAACGACCTTGTAGCTGTCGTGACTTATTACGGGATGAGCTGGCTTTTGCTAATAAATATTTTCCGTTTTGCGGGGTAGATATGCAAATCCCGCCGCACATTCTGCGGGAGCGGGATTGAATGCTGTAAAACACAAAAAACACCGTGCGAAAAAGTTCTGCACGGTGTTTTTACACGCCCCGCTTGTTTCAAATATTACGCTCGAAAACTTCCGGGTTTGTTAAAGCGGTTTTGCCTTAAATATTCGCTAAGGGATTAACCTCGAGCAAAAACGCGCCGGGGCTGACTTTGTCAGTTCGCTAAAGAGCTGAGTTCAAGCCGCAAAGCGGCGCAGACGAGTGCCATTGCCCAACGAAAAAATCCCTTGCGAACGCAAGGGATTTTTCTCGTTGCCGGGTGTGACATCGTTACCAAAAGATTTGACGCAAAACCGC
>DILZ01000116.1:18346-18520 GCA_002425305.1 Ruminococcaceae bacterium UBA5579 | reverse complement strand
CGCAAGGGGTGTTTTGTTCAACTGGCGGAAAGAAAGGGTTATGATTATACTGTTTTTCAAGGTTTAAGTAAGTTTAACCAGCACTCACAAACCCGTATTATTAAGCCATTTGTATTTATTTTCATTTAGCTTGATATATATGAATAAATACAAAATTTTGACTTTTTCGGGGAT
>DILZ01000116.1:18096-18310 GCA_002425305.1 Ruminococcaceae bacterium UBA5579 | reverse complement strand
CGCCTTCTATTCAAACCATTTTTACACACAAACAACAGATAGTCATTATATTATCTCTATCTCCGCAGATACTATATCAATAACACGCCGCAGAAATTCTGTTGATACAGTTTCGATATAGGTATGCTGCCGAGCGTTTAAATCAAGTGTTCTGACGTGTTCGCACAATACTACCCCTGTTGTGGTAAGATTATCGGGAAGCGGAATGTGCAGA
>DILZ01000116.1:0-17955 GCA_002425305.1 Ruminococcaceae bacterium UBA5579 | reverse complement strand
ACTTTCCCTGCCTGTTCTCCCCAATCAACCTCTTGGGGTTTGTATTCTCCGTCATAGTCCGCAAACAGTTCCTTTATCGTTTTGCGAGCGGCGGTCGGTGCAGCCTTCTCAATAATCAGCATATCGCTTTCAGCTCTTATAACTATCTCATCATTTGTTGTAAGTTTAACGGCATCCAGTAGATATTTGGGAATCCTTATCCCTTGGCTGTTTCCCCATTTTTGGATTGATGTTGTCATATATATCACACTCCTTTCGTATATACATAGTATACACCAAATTTCTGAAAATGTCAAGAGGTTTTAAAAAGAAATTTTTCATAAAAGAACAAAAATAATCTATTTTGCGCTTTTCAATCTCTCAAAAAAATGTTGTTCCGATAAATTTTAATAATTTACCGCGTTAAATTGATTGAAAACGCACTATGTAACTGCTCTTTTTACAGTTTAGCAAGGTAAAGTGAAGTTTCTCGTTAAAAAATCTCAAAAAGGCAGTCACAGAGCGAATTTTCAAGTATATTCACCGATAAGAATTTCTCTGTTTATTTTTACGGAATAATGCGGTTTTATGAGTTGGCCGATGAGTTTTTCTATAAAACACTGAAATATGTTATCCCATACAACATCACACAAACACAAAAGCCACCCAACGAAAGTCGAGTGACTAGAGTGTTATTTAAAAATAGTTTAGTTTTCGGAAGTTTTCATTCCAATTCCGTAGTACAAGCTCAACAGCAGAAAAAACGCCGATGTTTTGCTTTGTCGGGCAGACCGCACTTAAAGATCACTCACGCCCACACCACCTAAAAGAAGGGGATGAGCATATATCAATAATTCCTTGTAGTTGTAATATAATCCTCATATCCATGATAATCAATTTCTGGTTCATGCGGTTTTCCATCATATTCAAAGCTTGTGGTGCATAAAGTGGGTATCGGTATCCTCATTGGATTGATCTTCCATTTAACTTCTTTTACCCACGCCGTTCCGTCAGACCAAGTGTAACCGGGTTTTGGAGTAAAGGTTGCAATATAATCCCCCCTGCTTATTGCACTCGTAGTTCCGCCAATCGTCATCTTGTCGGGATCGTAGTTGTTCCACTTTGGAGTTTGCTCCTTGCCGTTATAAGTAAGAGTTCCCTTTTGGGTGATCTCTCCTGTTGCAATGGGTGTGCCTGTAATCTCCCAAATGAATGAAATGTCATCGATACCACCGCTACTCCATTGAGTTTTGTCCTTGTCTTTGAGCCTGAATATCCCCATATAACGCCCGACATTGGTATAATCTGACGGCAAAACTACGGTTACATTCTTTTCATCATACGTCAGTTCGGGTTTTTGTGGCTTGCCATTGTACTTGAAGCTGTCGCCAACAGATGCGGGTATGTCTATGTAGATAACAGCAGGGGGTAATGTGATACCGGGTATATCTTCGCTTCCGTTTAGGATAATTAAGGAATGGATTTCGTATGTCTTGTCTTTTGAGTGGGTTTTTGTTCCGCCATACTTACTAAAGGCATATGCCCCCACTTCGTTATATTCGGTATTAGTCCACCAGTACGAATCCCCTACTAGATCTTTGATGGCAGATATAACAAAAAATGAAATTTTGCCTGTTCCATTAAACTCGTCTCTTTCTAGTAATCTTGTTTCTGTAACTTTATCGCGAACAGACTTTATAAGTGAATCTTTAAAATTATTACACTTAACTTGTCTATTATCCCAATCCCATTCCCCCCTGCCTACCTTGTCTAGTAGCCAAACTTCATCTGGGGCTTTTTTATAAATAATCATCATCTCATAATATTCGCCAGCATTATTCTCAACTTTTACTATATCGCCAATAGTGCTATCCGTGTATAAATTAGCCATTATTTATCCTCCTTAAATGGAATGTTAATATCAAGAAACGTCTTACTCGATTTATTCATGAGCGTTCCCGCTTTCTGCGAGTTTAGTCTTTAAATTGCGCAATTCCTCTCGCAGAGCCGTAACCTCCGCTTGAATAGCGTCTACACGTTCAGATGCTGCGTAATGCTTACCGCCTGTATGATCTGCTGTTGGGAAATCTCCGTTTGCAACAGATCCCGCAAAAGAACAGTTTTTAAACTAATTTATTTGAAGCTGCTTGATATATTTACCAAGTGTGAAAGGCGGAATTGTCTCAACTATCTTGTCATATCGTGTCGATATATAAGGTATATCCAACGCCGCACACGTCAAGTAGAGAGCCAATTTCTCGCCATAACGGTATGTATTTTCTTCAAACAGCTTCTGTATACAGTTCTTACACAGCGGTACACGCTTTTGAGCAACATATATCTTACTCCATCGGTTGGCATAAAACTCTGTTTCCGGCTTGTTTTGCCCGCATCGCACACACTTAAAAGAAACAAGTGGGGGCGGTGGAACATAGTTTTTCGGTCTTCTTCCCATATATGTCACCCCTTAAAAATCAAATATCAAATCACTGCCAAGCAAGGAATACTTTCCAAAATTCATTTGCTCACCATTTGCTTTCTCAAGAAACTCGTTATAGGTGATTTCTTTGGTGATTTGTTCTACGCCAAAGTCCTCGCCTTCTTCATAATGGGTACCCTGCCTTGAAAACATTTCGTTCAACTGTTCGGCTGTGTCGTAAATGTGTACCCACTCAAATCCCTCGCACGAGATATACAAATACTTCTTATCTTTCATAAGATTGTCAAATGTTGCCGAGAAATCGCGCAAAAATTTATCGTGAATATCCTTATCCGTTATGCTTTCCTCGATAAGCCTTGCACCTTTAATTACTGTAATAATATTATTTGTTGATGTCATAATTGACCTCCGATCTTTTAATGGTTCTTGATGAAAATATCTTCGTTTGAGGGCGTTACGATTTAGGAAAGCGTGTGATTTATTGCTTTCGCTGTACGGAATGCCCCAAACGATGGTGTGTTTAAGATGTAAAAACCAACACGTTAAAGCTGGGCAGGCGCAGGAGATTGTAATTCTCAATATTCTGCCATGTGCTGCCTACCGCTTCCGAAAAACCTTTGAAATTAGTTAAACGAAGTCCGTCTTGGGGATTGTGGTAAATTATATCCTGTGCCTCAGCTTCGCTTGAACAAATAAACGCGCACGGCTTACCCTCGTGCTGTCCTATCGCAAATGCTGCGCCTGCTAGACCACGCTTTAAAAAACGGGGCATCTCCTTTTTGAGATCGTTTATTTCACTTTGTGGTATTTGGGTGTTCTCGGCTTTTGTCTTTTCGATAACGTCCTTGACCGTTCCAATCAGATCACCGAATACCGTCAGCGGCGCATAGCTTTTGAAACATACTAAACTCTTCCAAACAAGGGAAATGTCCGTTCTGTCAAGCTTGCGCGTTACATTGGTTTTTTCGGCGGAAAAGTTTTTCGTTTGGCAATGCGCGGCAAGGCTCCCGTATCGGTCAGTCTCCGCGTTTTCAATGTTTTCATACAGATTGCCGTATCTGTCTTGCTCTGCCTCTGCCGCTTTTTGCAGCAAATTTCCGTATTTTTCGTTCTTAGCCATAATAATAGTACCTCCATTTAATTTTAATTAATAAACTCCTGCTTACGCAGACAGTTCTTGCAACTTTTTATATCTATGCTCCAAATCCGCAATATCCAATCCCCACGCTTCATATGCAACCTTGGTATTTATACGGCTGGAGTTCCATACAGGAGTATTCAGCTCAATCATTTTCTGGCGTGCCTTGCTTTTAAGACGTGCAATTGTTGAGGACGAATGCTTGTCGAACAGTTTCTCTATATCGGAATTTCCTAACTCTGTCCGTGAGTAATATAACTCTATCGCCGTTTTTTAATGAAGTAACTGGCGGGATTCGTACATTCTGGTTGTTTGTCATATAAATTATCCTCCTTGATTTGATTTCTCAATCTTACTCTTTATCTGCTCTGCTGCTCGTTCGTGATATTGTATTGCTGTTTTTATCCGTGATATATCTTCCGAATCGTTTTCACGCTTTGCCGCTTGTCTGAGCTTATCCAGACGTGCTTGTATCTCATTCAACTCAATCTGCAATACAGGCGGTTTCTCAAAAGTCACCCCATATATTGCAAGCAGATCCTTTTCGGCTACATCGTAAAATACGGTGTCACTCGTCATCAGCGAGATGACTTTTAATGCCTTTAGAAAAAGAGAGTATATATCCTCGCCCGCTTTCAAGCCCTTGTTTATCTCACATCGCAAGCTGTCGGAGATGAGTATATTCTTTTGATATTCCGCGCGTATTCGAGTGGCTTCTTTCAGTTTGGCACGGTTTTCATTGGATAAGTTTTGCATTTCCCGAGAGATAGCCGGCTTATCTCTTGGAGCGTTTGCGGAGCTTTTGTCTTTCGCGCTATATATAGGTGTGAAATCTAATTCTATATCATTAATCTCCCTCTCTGATAAGATTAAACGCGGGATAATACGAAAACTTTAACGTCTGATTTACTCTACCATTTCTATTTTTCAGCACTTTTAACTCAATGCTGCGTGTGTCACCGTCTTTGGCAGCGGTATAATTAAAGCCTCTTTCTCCTGCTCCTTCTGCTTGCAATCCAAGGAGAACATCGCAGGAATATTCGATCCCGCCGCTCTCTTTGAAACTTTCCATTTCTGCTTCTTTTTTATAACTAGCCCGACCGAAACTCGATATGACAATAACGGGGATCTTGAAGTCTCTGCTTATCCGTTTAAGTTCAAGAACGGCTTTATCAATAATCTGTTTATCGGTTGAGCGTTCATAGCCTTGACAAGGCGCTATGATTTGCAAATAATCAACCAGCACAACGGGCTTTCTACCAGTATAATTGATATGTCGTTTTACGGTTTCCCTTATGCTGTCCGTGCTAATGTTGCCTATTCCCTCGGTTATGTAGATATGACCTGCATATTTTCCATATTCATTGATAGAGTTATTTATCAGGCTTATTTCTTTCTGGCAGTAAGAGGGGTATCTTTTCCCGTCTGTAATCCCTCTGATCGTTTTCGCGAGTCTCGTTTCATATCCATTTTTTATAACCGTATCATATGAAATGCGCGAAATGCTCTTTGCCATAAGCTCCGTTCTCGACATTTCAAGCGAGAATACCAAAGCATCAAACCCGTTTATCGCTACATTGTCGCATATTTGCATTGCAAATGTTGTTTTTCCGAGGCTCGTTGAACCGCCCAAAACATACAAGCCTTCATATAATCCACCGTCAAGCACCTTGTCAAGATTTGCAAATCCCGTTGGAACATTCGGAGTGTTTGCCGATTCTCCTATACCGTCAAGAAACTCTTGCAGATGAAAAAGCGCGGAGTTTTGCATATACTCTCCTCTTTCTGCTGTTTCCGTTTCGTCACGCAAACTGTCAATATCGTTGCCACGCAACACTGCCGCCGTAAATTCCTCGCGGTCTGCGACAAGAGCGTCATTTGGGTCTTTGTGATCTCCCGAAACATTATACTTGACATACGGAATGCCCAATTTTGTCAACCCGTCCGCTAATTGTGCGGATGCTTTTTCTCCCGCATTGCCGCCGTGCGTTTTGTCGTTGTCGAGTGCTATAATGAGCGGCTGCACAGGAGCCTTTTTGCCCACCAAAGAAAGAAACTCTCTGATTTTGCCCGTTGTGCAGAGCGCGACAGCATTTCCGCCGACCTCGATGATCGATAACATATCGAACTGCCCCTCAACTATATAAACGGGCTTATCGGAATTATAAAGTATATCGGTATTAAGTATATGCTGGATTATAACGAGGAACTCAAGCNNCGGCTGTTTCCCTACATTCATCTTTATGTGTTCTGCGGCTTTGCCCATTAGATTTTCGCGGATGTCACGCGCCATATACCCTTCCTTGCCGAACGGAACAATAATCCTGGGTGAAAGCGGCACTGCTTTTGGTGCCTTTGGATGCCGCCATTCGGGAACAAACCCCAATCCGTATTTTTTAGCTGTTTCAACGGAAATCCCACGCTTGCGCAGATACTCCAACCCGCGTTTGTCATCTCCGTTAAACAACCTATCTTGCGCTTGCTTGAGTTCCTCGTTATAATCTACCGTTGGTTCTTCCTTGTTTGCCGACTGATTTTCTGCCATTGTCACAGTCATATGTCCTTTCTTGTATTCATCATTGCTGTCGAGCGGTATATGGAATATCTCTGCTGCTCTATTCATCCGATTCTTGAAATCGCCTATGTGCTCAATCTCACCTATCAACTCAAACAGATCGCCGCCGCTACCGCAAGAGAAACATTTCCATTTCCGTCCGTTGTCGTAAACGCTGAACGCTCCTGTTTTGTGTTTGCCTTCACCACTGCCGCAAAAAGGGCAAACATACATATTCTCACCGCTGCTCTGTTTGGTTATGCTCTGAACATATTCCGTCAGGCAGCTTTTCAGGTATTCTTTTGCTTGGTCTCTTGTCATAAAAATATACCTCCGTTTTATTTTTTATTATCCCTTGCCTGTAAAGAGAAAATCTTGTAATGTTTGGAGCGGCAGTTTTCTCTTTTTACAGGCGAATTGAAATTTGCTTTCGTTTCGCACTTGCCCCTAAATGGCAAAGTGCGTTAAACGTTTTAAACGTATTAAGCGAGGGCGCCCCTTGTGAAGCGGCTCGTAGAGCGGTTTCGCAAAATCGGCTGCATAAGCAACAGGGCACTATTTTAGTGAGCTAAAGTGCAACGCTTGTGCCCCTTTGCAACTTCACACTTCGTCTTTTGATTTGGCGGAGGCTCTCTTTTTAGAGGTTAGTGCTCTCTGCTCTCGATTATCGTTTCTTTTCTCAATTCGCTCTGTCTGATCGGGCATATTGGGTATCTCGTAATGAATATACATCGCCTTGAATACAGAATAGTCACTGTTTTTAAGCCCATCGCATTGTTTTTCTGTAAGTGCCGCTTTTCCGCTCCCACAATACTCCCACGAATAACCGCACACTTCTTTTAGAGTGTTTAAGATTTTTTCAACCGGCAAAATAATTCTATCTTTTATGCGCCTATCTGAAGCCATTACTTCTTCGTATGTTGGCATACCATTACATACATTAAGTATTGTTGCAATGCCGATGATGTTATTCCTGTTGAGTTCAATATTACCAATATTGCAGTAATTCTCAAACAATTTACGCCCCACCGCGTAAAGGTTGACATTACGCTCGTCAAGTTTAAGCAAATTCAACGGGAAGAACGCTGTATATGCGCCTATTAGCAGTGAAGCAAAATCTAGGTTGAAACGGTAATATATGACGCTGTTCCTTACCTCTCCGCTGGACGTGATGTTTGTAAAAGGCTGATTGGTTCTTTTCTTTGTTTTTTTGTCACCCCATCTTAGTGTCGCCACCCGAAGGAGTTCCAAATCTCGACTTGCTTCTTGTCGCAGTTTGTTTTTGTTGGATTTTGTTACGGACATTCCTTTGAGCTCGGCATATTCCAAGAGAGGGATTTTGACATCGGGTTTTATTCTCTCTTTTTTGGCGTTGAAGCTGTTCTGATCTGTCAGTTTCAGTGCAAGCACATCAAGCAATTTAGCTGTACTGGGTCTCAAAGTGCTTATTAGATTGTTGTAACCCTCTACAATCATTTGCACCGTACCTTGACTAAAAGTTGCTTTACTATTAGCATACAAATCTATTTTGTCAGGCGCTTTTTTTGCTGCCATAGCCGCAAAACTGTTCGTTGCGGGATTGTTGTAAATCGGAACGACCGGATACCGACATTTGTCAAACAGATTGTAAAGTGAAGAAAACAAGAAGCTGAACGCCGAGCCTATAAGCTCATATTGGTCGGTTTCCTTTAAGCCTTCTAACTTCTTTTTCAGTGCCGCACCAAGTTCTTCTTTGTTTTCAACAAGCGCTTGTATCGCTTTTCCAACGTTTACCAAACGTTTGTACTCATTAGAATTGCACGGCGTATTCTGTTGTTCTGCTTGCTGCTTTTCCGCGAGATTTTCCAAACGAAGATTATCCAGATAAGCGAAAGCCATATCTATTGCTATGTCCTTGTTGTCATCGCCCTCAATGATTATTTCGGGGTAATCGCCATAGCCGATAAGGGCGAGTTGCGCTTTTTCTTCCTCCGCTGTTATTTCAAGCGTTCTTTTGATTGTTTTCCGCATACTCTTAGTACCTCATCCTTGTAATTAAGCCGTCAACTCTCGGAGTTCACGTAGCTTGCGCAGCCGCTGTTCCAAATCATCTATTGACAAGCCCCAAGCCTCATAAGCCGCTGCCGTGTTGACATTTTGAGCATTCCAAATGGGAATGTTTCTTTCTGTCATTCGCTCACGGGCAAGATTTTTCAGCTTCATAATTGTTGCGGAACTATGAACATCGAAAAGCTGCTTAATATCGCTGTTAGTCAGCTCACTCTTTTCATAATAAAGTCGCACTGCTCCCTCAATAGATCTAACCTGCGGGATCCTTACTCTTATATTGTTTTCTTTCATTTTACTCCTCCTAATTCTGTTGTTATATCAATCGAATTTAAGTTGACGAGTACCGCTTACAATTATATTATAATACATTTCATTTTAATTTGCAAGGGTTTTGGAGGAAAAATTGACTAGTACCGCCTAAATTTGTGAATAACAGACAAAAAAATAAGTCACATCAGCCGTTTGATGGCTAATATGACTAAAAAAATTTATTTATTCTCTTATTCCTGATTCTCTATCCAGCTCAAGTATGCGTTCCATTCTCGCTTGAACTTGGGGATTTCAGCAGGGGTGAGGTTCGCCCGGAAGTAATTCCACACACGCTCGGCAGAATAAAAATCGGGCAGTTCGCCTTTTGTGTATCGCCGATATCCTCGATTGAGTTGCCCGCTGCGATAGACATTGGAGTAACTTCCGGCAAACTCGAAGGATAAGAAAACTCTTGTGAAAAGTGTTTTGAAGTTGGTGTTGTTGTTCTCTTGCTTTTTTGTTCGAATTATATCATCACCGTGGTAATCGCTCGTAACAAAATGTGTTTTGCCGTTTACCGTGCGCGTTCCGACAAAGGTCATCGCATTCTTGTATCTCATGAAAATCTTATCAATCTGGGGATTGTCCGCGAAGGAATAATCCTTACCCGCCGAGACTACCTTTTTATCAAGATCAATCGCCGACAGAGGGACTTGTAGCACGATGTTCTGCGGCACTCCGATCCAAGCGAGATACAGGATCACCTCGCCCATTGTGAATTGATCACACTGCTCGCTTTCTGGGGAGTATTTCAGAAATGGCATTTTCTCGAAACGCGCTTCCTGTATTCCTTTATATAAGGTATCGAAGTCCTTGATGTAATTTTTGCGGTACGTCATCTCCACGTCGTTTAGGACATTCGCCACCTCGTCCTCTCCCAAAGTTTTCAGGAATTTTATCAGGCGGGATTTTACAGTGGGAAAGCTGGATGGAGTATTGTATTTTTCGTTAAAAAACTTCTCAAAATCAGCGGATGAATACTCATTTATAGGTTTTCCATATTCTGCAAAGAACTTTAAGAATGTTTTTACACAGCCTGTGTTGCTTTTGGTCTTTTTCAGATAGGCATCGCCGCCATTAAGGAAGTTGGCGATTTTGGCTTGAACAGTTTCGCTCATAATTCATCCTCCTCCGTATGCGGCACGTTGTTTTTTGGCTATTATACCATATTCTATAGGTTTTGTCAAGAGTTTTTTGAAATAAGTTTGATATGCACCTCTCACATTGTTGCCCCTATACCTATTATAATATACAACCCTATTGAGTTGCTTTTGTGAGGGGATGGCTATTCGTGCTTAAAGGCTTGTGCTCCTCTCAACTATAATCTCTCGTTTGTACTTATAGTATGTGTTTCGAGCAACCCCAATTATTTTAATGCACTCGACATCATTCAGGGAGCCATCAAAGTCTTTAGAGTATTTTTGTATCGCGATTTTTGCTAGTTGAGCCTTTTTGACATTTAGTTTTCTCCCGCGCTCTGTGCCTATTCGCTTTCCTTTGAGTGCAGCCGATTTCAACCCCTCGCTTGTCCTCTGCCGTAAATCATCAACCTCCTTTTGGGCTTGCTCAAAGGCTTGTTCAATTTGCCGCTTGGCAAGTAGTTTGAGCGCGTCGTTTGTTGCCGTAATATAAATATCTGCAAGTGCCTCGCCCACGCTTGCAATGTTGCTGTTAAGGGCTTGGCGATATGTTGCAGTATCAATATAACGCTCCTTCAGAAATACAAGGTTTACGCCCTTGTCGAACAAATCCATATAGATTTGTATGCCTTCTTCGGCATTACGGCTCATTCTCGAAACGCTGTCAAAAATAATTGTATCGCCCGGCTTAACCTTATCAAGCAGTTTCTTCCATTGAGGGCGGTCTAGAGTTCTACCGGAATAGGCTTCTTGAACGATTACGGCATTAGGAGCAACCTCCTTGATGTTCCTTATCTGCCGTTCAATATTTTGCACTTTCCGCGAAATTCGGCAATATCCGTATATTGTCGGCTTTTTCTCGCTCATTTTATCCTCCTTGTGTATCACTTTTAATATTCGTAACATTTGCTACTCTTCCATTATAACATATTCCGTAGGATTTGTCAATAACTTTTGCTACTGCTTTTGTTGGCGTAACTTTTGCTACACATTTTGGTGTATGGAAGTGTTGCGAGCGAGAGTGTAATATTTTGTTCCGCAATAACTCACCAAGAACACAAAAAAGCGGCTTGGGTTTCCCCTCGCCGCTCTGCAAGTATCGAGTTATTAACCGTTTCCGATAAAAAAGGTTGTTGAGCCGCTTATCGCTATCCGCCGCAATGCGAGCAAGCAGATCAAGCTCCTCGCTTCCAATGCAAATTCCACCGCTCGACGAAGCCGAAAGCGCATAAAGCAGACCGCTCAACGCCCTTAGATCGTGAGAAAGCTCCTCAACCTCGTTAATATCAAACGTGCCCACAATATCCCGTCCTTTCTTTCGGTGGTATAGGTACGGCTCACATTCTTGCAAGCCGTACCGCTTACCGCTTATGTGTTGAGCTTAGCCCTCGTTATCGTCTGCGAGTAATCCGAGCCGATTAAAATCTATTGCCTTATCAACGGGATCATAGCGATAATAACTCAGAACGACTTCTCCGCCCTGCGCATACTCTATAAACTCGTTAAACTCAATAGCGTGACAAGCGGGTTTTCCCGCATCAATTCGTTCTAAGAATTTCGCGGTGAGGTTTTCGGGGTGTTCCTTGTTAAAACGATCAACAAACGTGTCACGCTCCTTTACGGTGTTGTAGATCCTCACAAAATCAAATTCACCATTATGTACAAGCACGAACGCCTCAGTCTTGAGAAGTGCGGGAATAAGTTGCTGTACGCCATCCCACACCGTGTTCAGGATATCATCATAATAGTAGTCGTTGGTATCATCGGGGTAGTCGTAGCACTCCTCATCGGGAATATTCTCGATAACAGCGCGGTATCCATTGATAATGCTCATAAGGTTTAAATCTTTCATAGGTCAAAAAATCCTTTCATAGTCAAGTTTTTTTCTTTTGGTGGTTGACAATTTCCCCGATTTGTGGTACAATGTAACTGTGAGTTGGTGTTACACTGTACCACCTTGGGGAAGCCTTTGCAATTAGCACTTGCAAGGGCTTTTCACTTAGTTGATCGTAAAGCGTTTAGATTCGCTTACTTTAGTGTATCTCTCCGCAACTTCGGGGAGTTCGCGCTTGAGTGAGGTTGTGTCAATGCGGTTTGTTGTTACGGGTTTCCAAGTGACCTTGAAGCAGTCAACAACAAGTGTATCGGTGTTCTGCTCGGTCATCGTCTGTTTGACCTCATCCTTGAGGGCTTCGAGTTCGGCGGTGAGCTCTTCACTCATTCGCTGCAACTCTTTGATCTGGTGGAGCTTTTTTGCGAGTTCTTGTGTGTTCATCATTATATGAACCTCCTTGTATAATGTATTTATTCAGATTGGGTGTTGGTGTTATCCCTTTCTGTAATTATATTATACACCCATTTAGTGTGAATGTCAATTGGCGAACTGCACAAAGTTTGTGTGTATTTTTTGTACAATTTATACGCTTGATTTGTGTGTATATGTGTGGTATAATAAGAGTACAGAAAGAGGTGATAATATGCCTATTAGATACAAAATTGATGTGTTGGAAGCCTTAAAAAAGGCTGGATATTCTTCATATAAGATTAGGCAAGAAAAGTTACTAGGCGAAAGGGTTCTATCGAGATTGAGACATCAAGAGAGTGTTTCTTATGATGTTCTTGCTTTAATTTGTAAACTCTTGAATTGTCAACCGGGGAATCTGCTAGAATATATTCCTGATGATACCGACAAACCCAAAGAAGAATGACAAGAGAAAGAACGGCGGCGCGGGGTCTGGGTTCTCTTCGCCTTCAGACCGTAAAAGCGAAATACATAGAGCCGAGCAGCTTTAATTCAGCGGTTCGGGCTTGCTGTATTGGCAACAATTAAGGGCGGGAGCCTTTTTAACTCTCGCCCTTGTTGTTACCTGCAAATGGTATAAATAACGCTTGTTAAATCGTCTGAAATTTCCCTCTCCGTGATTTTATCGTAATCAATGCCGAAATTAGCGTGATAAGTGGGTTGTAGATTGTAGCCGTTGCCCTTTTCCGTTTTGAGCTTTTTTCTCTTTGCGGATCTCAGCCACTTATCACGAGCATCGGACGATTGAAAAATTCCGAGCTTTGCCGAGCCGTCCTCTTCGTGAATAACACCTACAAGCTTAAAGGGGATAAGATAGCTCATTGTTGATTGAAACGCTGCCTTGACTTCGCTTTTCATTTCCTCGGTTGTTGCGTTCTTTTCGGCGGTTTCAAATGCTATAAGAAGCGCGCCGATTTTTGGGGTTTTTGATGTGTAATACATATTTCCTCCTTGACAAATTCAAGTTGATGTGTTACAATATGTATAGGGGAGTTGGCGGAGTCCGCTCCGCCGTTTCATCAACCCCTATCATATTCCGCGCCTTTGATTAGTCGCGTTTGTCGTTGTCATTGTGTAGTGTGAGGTTGTACAAGTCGTTAGCTATGCAGACCCCAAACACTAACGTTATTAACGCAACGACCACTGAAACCGCTCCTTTCCACAAGGTTAAGGGGTGGTTTTTGCTTTCGGTGTTCCCTTACCTTGTAATTATATTATACACCTATATCGTGTGAATGTCAATAGCAAAAATACACAAAGTTTGTGTGTGTTTTTTTGTGCATCTTATACATTCGCATCGTGTGTATATTTGAAAGGAATCGAGTGGCTACACCGTCCGCAGAAGCCGCCTAAAATAAGGCGTGTGCGGCTCTGTATTCGCTTGTATGCCGTTGGTGGTGTTATATGTATAGTGTAATCCCGTTGAATACGGGGCAATTTAAAGCGTGCGAGCGGTGGAGTGTGTGTCGCCCGAGTAGAGGGCGGGGAGGAGGTTTACATTTTGGAAAATAGTTTTTTGGTACTAATCATAGATAGTACTTCACCATTGCTCAGTCGGTGAATTTTGCAATCGCCGATAACAATACAAACTATTGTTACAGGTACACACTACTACACCTAGTTTTTTTCTGATTCAAGCAACAAGTGGATATAACTCGTCCAAATAAACAAAAATGGGTGTTCATTTAAGAACACCCTCTATGTTAAGTCTTGTGTATTATTATGTTTTCCAATACTGCTGATTAAATTGCTCCAGCAAGTATAAAGTGTGGCTTAATGACAATATATTGTAATTCCCCTCCTCTTTTGTAAAGTGAAGCTCAACAACGAAATTTTTCCTATAATCACCGTGTGAGGCTTTTGGATATGTGAAATCAAACGGTAGCGAAACAGGATACCTCTTATCATTACTACAAAAAGCCCTCAAAATAGATAAACCTACTGTAAGAGCGATTTCTTCGTTAACAGTATAAAACTCACCATCTGATAATAAATTGTTAGAATCAGTAATGATCGGGCTTGCTTTTACTATCGCCAAAATATAACATGCCGAAACCTTATGCCTATCCAATTTATTGCTTGGATTTTTCATGTATGTTTTTTTACAATGATTATTAAACTCTTTGTACTCATTCAATATCAATTCTTTTGCTTTGTCTTTAATTTTAAAGTTGTCTGAATGTTGTGCAATTTCTTTCAAGGAAGGTTCAATAACCTTACCCCATATTACCTCATAATTTTTGGCTATTGTATCCATTGCTAACCACTCTTTCGGGAGGATTGTTGCATATTTCAACTTTAGACAAAGCATCACCTAAATCGTCATCGCTATTGTCTAGTCTTTTTGATTTGTTATCATCTAGTTCGTAAAGATTAGCTCTACATCTTCCACTATGCAATAAAACTAAAACCGTCACCAGACACGATATAATAATTATAGAAATTAAGATTGGTCTAATCCATTCCATTGTAAATTTATTCCCCTTTAACTTTTATTGGCGACGATGGTAGCGGTGGTGAGTTCTTATTTTTGGAAAAGAAAGAAAAGAAACTAATGATATCTATTATCAAAAAAAATCCACATGCAATATAAGCGATAATAGCGATAACCGCTTTGCATGGAAAGTTAGAATTCATACCAATTAAAATTGTAGATACACTTAACACCACAGAAATAACCAACTCCGCCCCCATCGTAGGAGTCAATGCCGATATACCGTTTAATAGGGATTCAACATTTGTAAAAAACCTACTCAACGAAAAAACTGCTATCATAATGAAAAGCGAGTTTGTTTCAGGCGGAAATGGAAATAACATTGAAGTGTAAGTAATAAGCGTTATAAACAACCTTATTATGGCGATGACCGCCCGAGCAATTTCAAACTTTAATGTCTTCAATTATAAAAACTTCTCTCTATGTAGTCTATGCAAATCACCAAGTTTTAGACATAATAAGAGTTACAATTTTTTCCAATTGTAATAACCGTTCGACTTGCATGTGTTAGGCGTGTCTTTGCAAATAGTAATAGGGGCAACACAACAATTTCCCGGACAAGCTATGCATATCAATAATGTATATATTATATCATATATTAGCATTTTTGTCAATAGGTTTTTTAATGAATACTGCCCTTTATTGGAATTTGCAAAATACTTATACCTATATAAAAATTATAGTATATTTTTGTCAATTTTTCAATACGTTTTGCGCAAGATGTCGAAATCCTGCGCAACGTGTAAAAACTTTGGAGCTTTCAACAAAAAAACAAAGCATATTTTGTTTGTTTTCACAACATTTTGAGTATAACCCCATCTCACTTTTAAACTTTTCTATATGGAAACTTGCCCATAACTATTATCCATTTTATATAGTAACTGAAATTGAGATCAACTCAGACACGGCGATATAAAACAAGAATTTTATTAACCCATTATATAATTCGCTTGGAATATACATATACGCGAGTTTTTAGGCGTACACCATTTTAGGGAGTATTTTAAATGATGTGAGCTATATTCAATATAAGGTGTCCACTCTTACCGGACGTGATACAATCTTGACATTGAACAGCCCTCTAAAAGTACATTATAAGCCTTGTTTTCTTACAAAAAGTTGTCACTTTATAGACATATATACAGCGAGCGGCGGCTTGTATTGTGCGGGCGGTTCTGTTTTTTCACTTGCATTCTTGTTATGAATATGATATAATGAGAATCGGAAAGAGGGTGTTATAATGCCGATAAACAAGATTGACAAGAAAAAGGACGGTCGGCAGGGCTACCGTGTCCGTGTAAACTACACAGATATGAACGGCAAATCCCGCCAAGTAGAGCGTACCGCTTACGGACTAGCAGAAGCGCAAATGCTTGAGCAACAGCTTAATGCGGAGTACAAAGATAAAAAGGAAGTCTCCAAATCCAAAATGACCGTGAATCAACTCATAGAGGAATATGTTAAATATCACAAAATCGAAGTTAAAACTTCCTCTCTTGATTCGATAACAAAAACACTTCGATTGCGCGTTCAACCTTATTTGGGCGAGTGCAGACTTGACAAACTGACACAGCCCAGACTTGCGGATTGGAAAATCACTATAAGTAATCAAGACTTATCCGACTCAACTAAAAAAAACGCCTATTCAATATTTGTTGCGTTGCTGAACTTTGCCGTTAAAATGCAATATATACCTAAGAACCCGTTGTCTATATTAGGTAATTTCAAGAACAGCAGTACTGTTACTGAAGAACCTCAAAAACTCCGTTATTATACATCCGAACAATTTCAGAAATACATAACTGTGGCAAAGACGCATTGCAGCACTATAAACGACTGGGGATTTTACGTGTTCTTTAACCTCGCTTTCTTCACAGGATGTCGAAAGGGTGAAATCAATGCTCTCCGTTGGTCTGATCTGGAGGCGAATGTAATTCACATAAGACGTGGCATTACACAAAAAATCAAGGGAGATGATATTGAATCAACGCCCAAAACCAAGAGCAGTATAAGGGACTTGCAAATCCCCAAGCAACTAATTAGAATATTGAATGAGCACAAGGAACGTCAACGAGCGGCGGCAGGAGAACTGTTTTCGGACAACTTCTACATTTGTGGGGGAGATAAGCCGCTCAGAGATACCACCATAGATAAGAAAAATCGGCAGTTTGCAAAAGAAGCAGAACTACCGAGGATTACGATCCATGAATTTCGCCACAGTCACGCCAGCTTGCTTGCGAACAATAACATCTCTATTCAAGAGGTTGCGAGACGTTTAGGACATAGCAACGTGGAGTTGACGTGGAAAGTCTACTCGCACTTATACCCAAACCAGGAAGAAAAGGCTCTTGAAATCCTCAACGAGATCGAGGTTGATTGAGTGAAAAGCCGTAAAAAACGGGGATTTTTCGGGGATAAAAAGAAATAAACCGCACAGCAATGCGGTTTAAGGGCTATTTGGCGGAAAGAAAGGGATTCGAACCCTTGAACGGGTATTAGCCGTTACACGATTTCCAATCGTGCGCCTTAGACCAGCTCAGCCACCTTTCCATGACTTTAATATTCTATCACATTTTGACTGTTTAGTCAATACCTTTTCCGAAAAAAATTTAAAAACCTTTTTATCTCCCTTTTTCGGCAAAAAGCAAAAGTATAATTTTTCACTTCGTGTCAATAATGATGTTGATACCGATTTATATTCCGATGCGGAAAGTTCCGCATTTCGCAAGGTCGGTACAACAAAATGCGGGCGGTGAAAAGATGTACTATAACAAGGTCGAGATAAGCGGCGTGAACACTTCAAAGCTGAAGGTGCTTACCGAGGAGCAGAAAAGCGAGCTGCTGCAAAGGATAAAGGATGGCGATCAAAAGGCGAGAGATGAGCTGATACAAGGGAATTTAAGGCTTGTACTCAGCGTCATACAGCGCTTTTCGGGGCGCGGCGAAAATCCCGATGATCTGTTTCAGGTGGGCTGTATCGGTCTTATGAAAGCGATAGATAATTTCAGCGACGAATACGGAGTGAAGTTTTCCACCTATGCCGTGCCGATGATAACGGGCGAGCTGCGCCGTTATCTGCGTGACAACAATGCGGTGAGAGTGAGCCGCTCGATGAGGGATCTTGCATACCGTGCCATGCAGTCAAGAGAAAAGCTGACAAGCGAGAATATGAAAGAGCCGACTATCGAAGAGATAGCAAAGGACATCGACGCACGCCGTGAAGATGTGGTGATAGCGCTTGAAGCGGTGAGCGACCCGGTTTCACTTTATGAGCCGGTCTATTCGGAATCGGGCGATGCGATATATATGATGGATCAGCTCGGCGATAACAACGATGACAACAACTGGCTGAATGAGATAGCCTTGAAGGAAGCTATAACTTCGCTTGACAAAAGGGAAAAACATATCCTGTCGCTGCGTTTTTTCAAGGGTCGGACGCAGGTGGAGGTGGCGCAGGAGATAGGCATAAGTCAGGCGCAGGTGTCAAGGCTCGAAAAAGGCGCTTTGAATAAGATCAAAAGCCAGCTATAAAGCGTGCCGCTTTACCCACT
>DILZ01000059.1:15304-29282 GCA_002425305.1 Ruminococcaceae bacterium UBA5579 | reverse complement strand
CTCCGCGAGCCTTACGCCGCTTTCCGCAGCTTTTCTCGCCGCGATAAGTTCGGGATTGTCCTCCATTATCGCTGCCGAAAAAACTATCAGATCCGCGCCCTCGATATTTTCCGCCCTCTGGCCGAGCGTTACGGGTATTCCCATATCCCGCACGGCTTGCAGCGTCGCGGTCTCATTGTTGTCCGAGCCGGTCAGATAATACCCCTTTGTGTGGAGTATCTGCGCGAGCGGATACNNNCTATAAAATGTATATGCTTTTTCCCCGTAAGAAAATTTTCCAATTAAAAGCACGCCCCTTTTCATTAACAGCGTTTATTCAAAAAATATATGCCGTGCCGCGATTTTTTATGAATATTCCGGCGTATTCTTCCAAAAATAGTCTTGAAAAAGTAAATGCTTTACGGAGGAATATTATGGAAATCAGCGACATCAAGATCAGAAAAACTATGCACGACGGACGACTGAGGGCAGTGGTTTCGATAACCATCGACAATGCTATAGCCATACACGACATCAAGCTTGTACAGGGCGACGAGCGACTGTTCGTGGCGATGCCCAGCCGCCGCGAGGACAGCGGAGNNCATCATTCACCCCATTTCTGCGGACGTCCGCGAAAAAATGGAGGAGAAAATTCTCGCCGCCTATAACGAATACATTCAGTGATTGTAGTAAACGACATAAATGATCGTACTTTGGTTTTAAAAACGCCGCATTTAAACGTTTACTTGCGCGTTTCAAATGAGAAACTCTCGTGTCGTTTACTATAGCTTGCTTGACAACAGCTTTGTTTTAAGCAAAGCAATCTGAGTTTTCGCATCCTCTATCTCGTTGTTCATTATCATTTCCACCGCTTTTTCAAGCGGTATTTTTTCTATGTCAAGGAATTCGTCGTCGTCAAGCTTCTGCGCGCCGTCGTGCAGCCCCCGCGCAAGATACATATAAATTATCTCGTTATCGTAAGCGGGCGTGGGGATAAGGCTGCCTAAAAACGTAAACTCGTCGCAGGTACAGCCCGTTTCCTCGCGAAGCTCGCGCAGACCGCATTCCTCGGGGTTTTCGCCGTATTCCAGCTTTCCCGCAGGTATCTCAAGCATCACCTTGTGCGGAGGGTAGCGGAACTGCCGGACCATAAGCACGTTATCGTCCTTATCCAGCGGCACGACGCAAACTCCGCCGGGGTGCTTTACCATCTCCCGAGTTACGACCTCGCCGTTTTCAAGCTCAGCCTTGTCCACAAACAGCTTAACGATCTTGCCGTCAAACTTCAGTTCGCTTGACAGCGTCTTTTCTTCCAAATGCATATGCTTACTCCTCGTCGTTTTGTTTGTCAAGCTCTTCCATTACCCTATACGCCTCGTCGTCCTCGGTAATGTGCGAATTGCGCTCTTTGGGCTTCCGCTTGCTGAAATCATACTTTTCCTTGTCCATAAAGCTCTCATCGGCATTCGGGAACTCGATTATCTGCTCGTTTGATTTGATTTTGCCGCCGCGCTCGTGACAGTTGAAAATTCTATCGGAAAGCTGATTGATATACGATCTATGCGCCTTCACATCGGTGATGCCTTCCGTTTCGTACAGGTGAACATACGAACGCCCGTTTCTGCGCTTGAACAACAGGAAATACAGCATATATACCGCATACAGTGCAGCGCCCGTCATTGACGCTATTATTCCGTATCTAAGACCGGGCGTTTCATATGTGAACGCTATCTCGGCTTCACCCGCCGGAACGCGTATGCCGCAAAATCCGCCGTTTATCTTGTCGACCTCAACAGGCTCGCCGTTTACGGTAGCCGACCAACCCTTGCACCAAGGAACGCTGAAGCATACGAGCTTTTCGGAATCATAGCGGCTTTCCGCCGTAAAACCGGTCTTGTTTATCGAGAAGCGCTCAACGCCCTCGCTTATGCGATCCAGCGCATCCGCCTTAAATTCCTCAACGGAAACGTTGCCCGCAGTATAGGCTTTGAGCGGAGTTAAGATGTCGGAATACTTCTCAGCCTGCTCATCGCTTAATATCGCGGCGCGAACCATAAGATTATCTACCTTAACATTGTCCTTCGCGTCCTTTATCAAGTAGTAATTATCATACGCAAAGCCCATAGGCAGGGCATAATCCGTTTTATAGATGTCATATATCCCCTGCTTATCTATTTTAGTATAGATAGCAAGCTCATTCAGCGCCTTGTCTTTTCCGGTCATATCTTCGGGCACCATAATATATTTCACACGGGTAAGCGCTCTGAAGGCATAGCGGTCGTTATTTGGCGCGGAATTTACGGAACGCCCGATCCCAAGCAGATCATAAAGCTGGAAGGTAGATCCGGGAATAATGCTTGTAAAGCTCTTAAGGGAGCTCATACCCCAGAACATATTCGCATTGTTTGTTTCGTCAAGTCCCTCTACACGGTAAAATTCCGGATCGTCGATGCTGAAGTTCGCTGAAGCCATTGTATTGAACCTTCCGACATACGGTCCGATAGAACGGCCGCTGCCGATAAAATAATAGCCCAAAAGCATTGAGAAAACGACAGTAAGCACAGTAACTCGTTTCAAGAATTTGCTTTGAGATACCTTTTTCCGGTATTTTATCAAATAAGTCAACACGATAAGCGTTGCAACAGCCAACCCTATCGCGACCCACAAAATTTTGTAGTCGATATTCATAAAACGCGGAACGGTAATTTTTTTCGTCTCACCCGCATCGGTTTTTATCTCCTTTGTAAAAGGCGCAAACAGAGCAAGTCCGCCGATGATCGCCGTTGCCGTTATCGTTGCTTTAACTCCGAACTTAAAGTCGAATTGGGCGTGCTCCAGAACATAAGCGGTCGCAAGACAGCAGATCAGCGTGGGCATATAAAACCAGCGCGTGTAGTAATTGTTGTTGAACATCGTAAACGCCGAATTAAGTCCGGGAACGAACGCAAACAGCAGACAAACCAGCAAAAGCGGCTTTATCCAATGCTTTTTCGCGCTTTTGAAAAAAGTCAGCACTCCGGCCATAGAGAACAACGGCAGATAAAGCGCGACGCTTGACCATTTTGCGTTGGCATTTTCAAACATCTTGTTGCGCGCGGCGATCTCAGGCGGGAAGAAGAAGCTCTCCAGCAGCAAGCCGTAACGCTGCTCATCTCCGAAGAACAGGAAGTTCCAGTTTACAAGCGTGTTTTTCGAGCGCGGAACATCAAGCACCTGATAGATCGATGGTATAAACAGCACTCCCGCTATGAGCACTCCCACGATGCACTCAAAGGCAAGGCAAAAGAAATCCTTTACCTTGATAGCAAAACGTTTGTCGAGAGCGTATCTCACGACGAAATACAGGATCAAGAATACGCACTCTTGAATAAAGAAGAAATAGTTTGCAAGGCAGTTTATCGCCATAGCAAGCGCAAATACGCCCCTGCGCTTGTTGACTACAGCCTCCTCCAGACCTATCAGAAGCAGCGGGAACCATATCATAGCGTCCTGGAACTGGAAGAAGATATTGTAAAGATTAAAGCTCGAAAAAGCGTAAAGTATTCCGCCTATCAGCGCGCTTTGAGGCTTCGCCGTAAAGCGTCTGATATAAATAAACGCAAACAGTCCGAACAACCCTATTTTTACGCAAAGCAGCGGCATCATCAGATACGGCGCCCAGCTTGAGGGAAACAGACACATAAACCAAAAGAACGGGCTGCCCAGCGTGTAATAGGTATAGCTTCCAAAGAAATTCGCGCCGAGGTCCGTTTTCCAATCCCAGCCCATAGTGCCGTTGTGAACCGCTTCAACGCACTGCTTAAAAAAAGGTATCTGCTGTGCGTTGTAGTCGCCGTAGAAGATAAAGTAGCCCCTGTCGACGATAACAAACGGCAGAAACATCACAAGCGCCATTATCATAGTCACTAAAAAGGCTTTAAGATAATATCTCTTTTCTTGCTTAAACATATTTTCTTTGTCCTCCGAAAATCACGGTTTCAAGATGTATAATAAATCGTATATTATGAAAAATAAGCTCACATCTTTTCGGGAGCATCTATTTTCAGCATTGCAAGAACATTCGCGATAACGGTCTTTACCGCCGCGCAAAGTGCGAGCCTTGCTATCTTGACGCTTTCCTCGGCGTCCTTGATCGGACAGGTATCGTAGAACTTGTGAAACACCTGCGCCAGCTCGTATACATATTTTGTCATTTTAAACGGACTGTATTCACTTGCCGCCTCGTTTACAAGCTCGGGAAGCTCTGCCAGCTTGCCGATAAGCGCAAGCTCCTGCTCCTCGCAAAACGCGATTTCGCCGCCCTCGTATCTCGCGCCGCTTTCCGCCATTTTTTCAAGAACGCGGCAAATTCTCGCGTGGGCGTACTGCACATAAAACACGGGGTTCTTCGAGCTTTCCTCGACCGCAAGGTCAAGGTCGAAATCAAGGTGAGTATCCGTGCTGCGAAGATTAAAGAAGAACCGCGCCTCGTCTATCGGCACCTCGTCAAGCAAGGTAGACAGCGTTATTGCCTTTCCCGAACGCTTAGAGAGCTTTACGACCTCGCCGTCGCGCACCAGATTTACCATTTGGCACATAACCACGTCAAGGCGCTTTTCGTCTATTCCCATAGCCTTAAGGCAAACGCGCATTCTCTTTACATAGCCGTGGTGATCCGCGCCGAGAACGTCTATTGCCTTATNNCAGCTTGTTGTAGTGATACGCGATATCCGGTACGATGTATGTTGGGAAGCCGTTGGAGCGCAGCAGCACGAAATCCTGCTCGCCGCCGAGATCGGTCGCTTTCAGCCACAATGCCCCGTCCTGTTCGTAGGTGTGACCGCCCGCCTTTAACCGCTCAATGACCTCGCTTACCGCGCCGCTTTCGTGCAGTGAGCTTTCCTTGAACCAATTGTCGTACTTTATACGGTATTTCAGCAAATCTGTTTCAAGACGCGCTTCGTTCAGCGGAAGCGCGTAATCAACAAGCGCTTTCGCGCGCTCCTCCTCGGACTTGTCCGACAAAACGTTGCCGTTTATATCATAGTAATTTTTCGCGTGCTCGATGATATCCTGTCCGAGATACACGTCCTCGGGCATCGGGAATGTTTCGGTGTCGGAATAAACCGCCATCGTGAACTTTTCCATATCGCCGCCGCATTCCGCCGCAGCTTTTTTTCCCGCTTCGCCGCATATCTGCATATAGCGCAGCGAAAGCGACTTGCCGAACTTCGCGACCTGATTGCCCGCGTCGTTGATGTAAAACTCGCGATCCGCTTGATAGCCCGCCGTTTGCAGCAGAGAAGCAAGGCAGTCGCCGATAGCACCGCCCCGCGCGCNNCCGCGCGTTGCCGATATGCATAGGTCCTGTGGGGTTCGCCGATACAAACTCGACAAGCACGCGCTTGCCTTTACCAAGCTCGGTCTTGCCGTAATCCGCCTCAAGCTCCAGAATGTTTTTTACAACACGCGAAAACCAATTACGTCCGAGATAAAAGTTCAGAAATCCCGGTCCGGCAAGCTCCGCCTTATCAAAGCTTGTCCCGTCCAGAACCGCCTCGTCAACTATCTGCTGCGCAAGCGTCCTTGGATTTGTTTTCAGAACCTTTGCGCACACCAGCGCAGCGTTTGCCGAAAAGTCGCCGTGAGCGCTGTCGTTCGGTATCGTCACCTGAAACACGGGCAGCGGTTCTGCGGGGATCGCTCCCTTACTCACCAAAACGCCCATAGCGTTCATAATTATCTCTTTGATCTCCGATTTTGCCTCGTATACAGCATTAAAACTCATATTATGTCCCTCACATTTTCACCTTGATCGTTATTTCGTTTTCCGTCATCAGCCCGGAATTAACATCGACGGAATATTTCAGATGAACCGTACCGCCGGTCTCGTCCAGACAATGGCTCAGCTCCTGCGTCGTTATCCCGACCATACAGTCGCCGAACTCCGTTCCGTAGTGGCAATAGTGCCGAACACCGTCCTCAAACACCAGATTTGAAAACGTGTTTCCCGTTCTGGTCATCGTCATTACCCCATCATTAACGCAAAGCTGCGCGTGACTTCCCTCAAATCCCGTAGCCTCGCTTTCCTCATAATCGATATAATACAGACCCTTGTGCAAGCGAAACTCGCCGCGTGTAAACAGCTCCGACTCGTCCGTAACTCCGTCGGCAGTTTGCTTTATATTTAATATTATCGAACAATTTTCCATTTTTTCTCCTTTTTTAGCGGCAGATACACACAAAACAAGAAACACCGTATCCAATGTTTCGTGTTTGCGTATTTTGTACTTGCTGCGGGTTTGTTAAACCTTCATTAAACCCGTCAATCCACATCTGTCTGCTCGGCGGCAAGCTGAATCAATCTGTCGAGCAGCGCGGGGTATGTAATTCCCGTGTTCTCCATAAGTTTGGGGTACATACTTATCGGCGTAAAGCCGGGGATCGTATTGATTTCGTTCAGCACTATCCCGTTTTCGGTAACAAAGAAGTCCACACGAGCCATTCCGCCGCAGCCGCACGCCATATATGCTTTCTTTGCGGTCTCGCGCAGCTCGCGCATTTTCTCTTCACTGATCTTAGCGGGGATATCCAGCACGGAGGTGTTCTTCTTATATTTGGCGTCATAGTCGTAAAAGTCCTCAGCGGTAGTGATCTGACCGGGAACGCTTGCAATGATATTCTTTCCGTTACCCAAAACGGCACATTCTACTTCTTTGCCGATTATCTCCTGTTCTGCCACGACCTTGTCGCCGTGCGCAAACGCTTTTTTCAAGCCGTCTTTAAGCTCGTCACGGTTCGCCGCTCTTGAAACTCCCACCGAAGAGCCGGCGCTTGACGGCTTTACATAAACCGGATAGCTCAAAGCCTTTTCAACGGTATCGCAGATATCCTCCATTCCTCCAAGCGAGTGGCGCATAAGCGTTACATATTTCGCGGTTTTTATCCCCGCCGCGTCCAACACCGTGTGTGTCAGCGATTTATCCATACAAACTGCCGAAGAGGTCATATCGCAGCCAACAAACGGCAGTCCCGCAAGCTGACACAGACCCTGTACGGAGCCGTCCTCGCCGTTCGCGCCGTGAAACACGGGAAACACGACGTCGACCTTCCGCAGAAAGACCTCGTCCTTGCCGATAACGATTATCCCCTTATGAACTCTGTCGGGACTAAGGATAGCGGTAGAGCAATCGGGATCGTTTTCCCACGTTCCGTCCTTAATATTTTCATACTCGCCGGGATAATACATCCAATGCCCTTTTTTTGTGATCCCTATGCATATAATGTCATACATATCTTTTGGCATATTTGTCAAGACGGAATACGCCGATATAAGCGATATCTCGTGCTCGCCGGAAACGCCGCCGAAAAGAACGGCAACCTTAAGTTTAGCCATATTATCCACCTCTCGCTGAAAATGCGTTCTTTCTTTAACTGCCGAATCAATGGTATTCTATGTACTTTTATTTATTAAAATTACCAAAAGCTCTAACAGTTCACACAATTATACAATTTACATTATACCACAAAAACGACCGGATTTCAAGGGGTATTTTGGTATATAAACAGTAAAAATTTACCTCGACTAAAGTCGGAAGGCAATAATTTATCAAAAAATGATGAAAAACAATTGACAAAACAATTATTTTATGATAAAATGAATTATATTCTTTTATTTTTCTGACTGTCAAAACGCACTCACAACGAGAGTTTCCGTATCGACAGCATAATTTTGTCGGAGGTAACATTATGGCTGTTTTAGTAAGCGGCGGAGCAGGATTTATAGGTTCACATACCTGCGTTGAACTGCTCAACGCAGGCGAGGATATCGTTGTTTTCGATAATTTTTACAACTCAAATCCGAAGGTGTTGGACGGTATCCATAATATAACGGGAAAGCATTTCAAGTTTTACGAAGCGGATATGCTTGAAATGGCAAGCATAGACGAGATCTTTGCGCAAAACGATATTGAACAGGTCATTCACTTTGCCGGCTACAAGTCCGTTCCCGAAAGCGTTAAGCACCCGCTGAAGTACTACTCCAACAATCTTCGCGGAACGTTCAATATACTTGAAACGATGAAAAAATACGGCTGCACGAAGTTCATTTTCAGTTCCTCAGCGACCGTTTACGGAATCCCCGAGACCGTACCCGTAAAGGAGGATTTCCCGCTTGCGGCAATAAATCCTTACGGCTCTACAAAGCTGATCATCGAAAATCTTTGCCGTGAGATGTACACCGCGAACAACGCGTGGACGTTCATTCTGCTGCGCTACTTCAACCCCGTAGGCGCGCATAAGAGCGGTCTTATCGGCGAAGATCCCGGCAACAAGCCGAACAATCTTATGCCTTTGGTGCTTGAAAAAGCGATGGGCAAGCGCGACATTTTACAGGTTACGGGCGACGATTACCCAACCCCCGACGGCTCGTGCATACGCGACTATATTCACGTTGTCGATCTGGCGAAAGGTCACGTTGCGGCTGTCAAAAAGGCTCGCGAGATAGAGAACGGCTGTCCGGCGTACAATCTCGGCACGGGGCGCGGCTATTCCGTCAAGGAGATACTCGATACATTTCAGCGTGTTAACAACATAGACCTCGGTTATACTATCGGACCGCGCCGCCCCGGCGACGCCGCCGGNNGGCTACTCCGACCCGTCGCTTGCGGAAAAGGAGCTTGGTTGGAAAGCGGAGCTTGGCATTGAGGATATGTGCCGCGACGCGTGGAATTTCGTTCAGGTGCGCAATTCCGAAAACAAGTGATTTTTCAAGCAAAAGCCTCCCCGCCCGGGGAGGCTTTTTTATTTAACCCTTGTTTCTGCGCTCAATCAGACTGCATATCTCAAGCACTGCGGGAAACAGCACTCCCGCTACGGGGAATATCACCCACGAAAGCGAATTTCCCTCTTTGTCAAGGAACAGCCACAAGAGATATGCCGCCACAACGATCGACCAATATATCGGAGATATAATGTTTTTAATATGTTTTTTCTTCTTTACGCTCTCCGTAAACTCGCCGCTTTTTAGCAGCTTATCCATTGACCCGTTGCGAACTCCCGCAACGATGAAGAACATCACTCCGATTCCCGCGATCAACATCATAACAGATAACATAACCACCGCAAAAAAGCCGCTTCCGTTGATAGCCGCCGCAAACAGCGCAGCAGGCGACAGCACACAAAGACAGGTTCCGATGATATTGCATTTCACATAGGTGTTGTGAAACGCCTTTTGCCGCTCTTTCACTACTCCCGAAACACCGTATTCCGTTTCAAACGGTTCTTTTTCAAGAAATTTATACTTTGCGCTTTGAGAGCCTGTGTAAATGTAGATACCGACCGCCGGCGCAACGATCACAAGCATTATTATCATTCCGAGACCGCCCGCCGTATTTTCGGAGATCGGTTTATCGAGAAGCGCAGTCAAGCCGCCCAAAACAAACAGCGGTATAACCGACAATATGCATAAAAACGTTGCTATTGCGATACGCACTGACGCGGTTTTCCGAAGAGCAAGATACTCGTTCGCCTCTTCCAGCGTCACCTTTCGGACATTTTCGGCAATGTCCTTTCCCACAAACTCCTCCGCTACCACGCTGTCCTTTAACAGATAATCGGTGGTTACGCCGTAAAGCTCGGAGAGCTGCAATATCTTATCGAGATCGGGAATGCTCTGCGCGCCTTCCCATTTGGATACTGCCTGCCGCGATACGTTCATCTTCTCCGCAAGCTCCTCCTGCGACATTCCGCTCTTTTTGCGGAGCTGTATCAATTTGTCTGCTAAAATCATACTATCACCTCTGAATTTATTCGGCAATAATTCCCTTGCCGTAAGTTTATTCTAGCATTTTTTGCTGTTGCGCGCCACCAACCGCCGCCTTTCAATTTGTCAACCACGAGTTGCTTTTAGTTGCGTTTGGCTTTATTATGCGAAAAATTCCCCGTTGCATACAACAGCGGGGAAATATCGGTCAAATCAAAATTCCGTTGCAATGGTCTATCTCGTGTTGGATTATCTGCGCGGTAAAGCCGGTGAACGTCTTGAAGCGTTCCCGAAAATCACTGTTTTGATACTTAACCTTAATGCTCTTGTAACGCTTCACGGGCTTCGGCTCTCCGAGCAGCGACAGGCAGCCTTCCTTCGTTTGGTACGCTCCCGAACACTTGACGATCTCCGGGTTGTACATAACCTCAAAAGTATCGCCGATAGGGTGATCTCCATCACTCGCGAACACTATGATACGCTTCAGAACACCGATCATATTCGCCGCCATTCCAACACAAGTATCCTTATGCGCGGTTATCGTATCGAGCAAGTCACGAGCAGTCTCAACGTCGCTTTCGTCGGCGAGAGCAGACTTCTGCGCCAGAAATATAGGGTCGTGGACAAGTTCTTTTATCATTTTTCTTATTTACCCATAACAGCCTTTGTAACAGCCACGATATTCTCCGCGCAAAGTCCGTACTCTTTGAGCAGGTCCTTCGCGGGGCCGCTGTGCCCGAATACATCCTTAATGCCTAACTTGATGACTGGTACGGGACATTCCTCAAGCACCACGTCGCCGACCGCCGAACCAAGTCCGCCGATAACGCTGTGTTCCTCAACGGTGATTATCTTGCCCGTTTCCTTTGCGGCTTTTACGATTATATCGCGGTCTATGGGCTTTATCGTGTGGATATTGATTATCCGCGCGTCAATGCCCTGCTCGTGGAGAGCATTCGCCGCGTCCATAGCCTCCGCGACCATAAGTCCCGTTGCCATAATGGTGACGTCCTTGCCGTCCTTTATCGTAATTCCTTTGCCCACCTCAAACTTATAGGTCTGCTCGTCATTGTAGATCGGCACGGCAAGACGACCGAAGCGCATATATGTCGGTCCTACATAGTCCGCCATCGCAAGCACCGCAGCTTTCGCCTCAACATAATCTGCGGGATTTATCACAGTCATATTCGGGATTGCTCTCATAAGCGCGATATCCTCATTGCACTGGTGTGTCGCGCCGTCCTCGCCTACGGAAATACCCGCGTGTGTCGCACCTATCTTGACGTTGAGCTTCGGATAGCAGATAGAGTTTCTGATGATCTCAAACGCTCTGCCCGCCGCAAACATCGCAAAGCTGCTTGCAAACACCAGCTTTCCCGTTGACGCGATACCCGCCGCAACGCCCATCATATTGGATTCTGCGATACCGCAGTCGTAATGCTTTTCGGGATATTTTTTCTTGAATATATTGGTCTTGGTCGCCGCCGCGAGATCGGCGTCGAGTACCAGAAGATCGGGTCTTACCTCGGCAAGAGCGCACAAGCCCTCGCCGTAGCCCTCACGAGTTGCTCTTTTTTCCATAGTTATACACTCCTTAAATTTTGGTGTGGATTTTCTTCTTTTTGTTTCACTGTCCGCACCGCTGCGCAGATCGGACAGCATTATTCATTTTTCAGCCTTCAAGCTCGGCAAGGTACGCTTTAAGCTCTTTAACGGCGGTTTCGTACTCATCGTCATTAGGTGCTTTTCCGTGCCAATCAACGCCGTTTTCCATATAGGAAACGCCCTTGCCCTTTGTGGAGCGCATAACGATCATAGTGGGCTTCTGCATAACCGTTTCAGCTTCGTTGAACGCTTTTTCCATTTCGTTGAAGTCGTGACCGTTGATATTGATAACGTGCCAGCCGAAAGCGCGGAACTTCTCATCTATCGGATACGGCGACATTACCTCGCTTCNNAACCTTGCCGTCGATCTGCAAGCCGTTGTTGTCGACTACCGCCACGAGATTGTCAAGCTGATAGTGCGCCGCGAACATTGCCGCTTCCCACACTTCGCCCTCCTGTATCTCGCCGTCACCAAGCACTGCGTAAACCTTATACGGGTCGCAGGATATCTTCGCGGAAAGCGCCATTCCGCAAGCCGCCGAAATTCCCTGCCCCAAAGAACCCGTGCTCATATCCACGCCGGGAGTTTTTATGTCGGGGTGTCCTTGCAGCCGCGAACCTATCTTACGCAGAGTTTTCATTTCGTCCATCGGGAAAAATCCGCGCAGCGCAAGAGCCGCATACAGCGCGGGCGCGGCGTGACCTTTCGACAATACCAGGCGGTCGCGGTTCGGATCGTCGGAATTTTTTGGGTCTACGTTAATACGACAAGTGTACAGATAAGTCAGCAAGTCCGCGCACGAAAGCGAACCGCCGGGGTGTCCCGCCTTTGCCGCGTAAATACCCTCAATAATTCCGATCCTTACCTTTGCAGCGGCTGTTTCAAGCTGCCTTACAAGTTTTTCGTCCATAGTTTCCTCCTAAAAGCTTTTGTTCTATTTTAATTTTCAGTGATTATGCCATTAGGTAAATATAGTGATCATCTCGCCGTCAAAAATCCCACGCGAAAAACTTCCCTTTGCCTTGAAAGCTCCGTCCTCGCAGATTACCTCGATCATCTGACTCTCTCCTCAAACTAACTACTAACGACTATTCACTAACAACTACCTGCAAATATACCCCATAGACTTCGGATAATCCTTAGCGGAAAAGCCGGGATCAATTCCCCACGCTGCCGCAAGCTCTAAAACATACTCTTCGTCGGGAGTTTCGTAGGCGTCCCAATCCGCCTCATCGTTCGGCAGCAGGTTTGTAAATCCACGTTCTATCTCCTCGGGAGTAAGCCCGCCCTTGTTCAGGAACACCGTGCCGTCGCAGCCGCACCAGCCGTAGCCGCGTATCATAACTCCGTTTATATACTTTACCCAGGCGTGATACTCGGACACGCGGTGAGTACTGAAAAATTGCAGCTCGGGAAACTTTTCAGCAAGCTCGTCAAGCCGAGCGGGGTTCGTATCCAGAATGTCGCCCTCCCAGCCGATTACCAGCACATACCCGTCCAACACAGGCGACACGAATACGCCGTGACCACCGTAAACGCCGTCGTTCCAATTGCTGACGCGCGGGTTCTTCAAGCCGATCTTTTCGATAACTTCCTCGGGCGAGTTCGCTCTGATACACAGCCACGAGTTCTTGTAACCAAACGGCACGGGCTTATCCGGAACGACCTGCGGGGAGGGATTACTTACCCGAGGCGGAGCGTCGTTTACGCTGTTCGCGGATTTTGCCGGAGCAGCCGTACNNCCGTATTCGCTGTATTCGGCTGAGCGTTCAGTCCCATTCCGTCTGCGACCGCCTTGCCGATCTCTTTCAGAAAATCAAACATTTCTACCTCACAATTTCTCGATATGATCAATGATCTCGGCTATCGCGCCGCTGTTGTTATCGCATACGATCAAGTCTGCCGCCTGCTTGACGCTCTCTTGCGCGCTCGCCACTGCAACTCCCAGATCGGCTTTTTGTATCATCGCGGTGTCGTTCATATAATCCCCCGCCGCGACCGAAAATCTGTCCTCCGCGCCAAGTATTCTTATAAGCTCCGCAAATCCTCGCGACTTGTCGACCCCTCTAGGCAGACACTCGAAATAGTGTGGGGCACTCCGCACCCATTGCGCTTCCTCAAAGCCGCCGTTTTCCACCGTTTTCTGAACCTCGTCCAGATCGCTCGGTTCGGCGGCAATAACGAACTTCAGCCAGCCGCTCTCGGGAATATCATCAAGCTGCCTCCTATCGGGGATAACGCTTTCCATTTCCAGATGCTCCTGCTCCGTCTGATTTATGAACGGCACGAAAACAGTCTGCTCGTGCAGCACCTCAAATCCCAATTTTTGCGGAAACATTGCGTTCAGTCTGCGGATATACTCCCGCGCCATTGCCCCTATTTCACACTGCCACAGGAATTTGTTCTGCTTAAAATCGAAAACACCCGCGCCGTTGAACAGCACACTCGGCACATTCAGATGCAGCACGTCCTCTACAATTCGCCGAGCCATAGCGTAGCCGCGCCCCGTTGCCGCAGTGAAGATACCGCCGCCCTCACGAAAGCGCGTGATCGCCGATATATCCTTGTCAAGAATACGCTTGTCATCGGTAAGCAGAGTGCCGTCAAGATCGGTCATAAAAATCACTTTACTGAAATCCATACGCTATCAC
>DILZ01000059.1:10416-15221 GCA_002425305.1 Ruminococcaceae bacterium UBA5579 | reverse complement strand
GCCATTAAATCAAGGTTTTCTTATTCAATGCTTTTCAAAAATTTATCAAAGTACTCGGGAAGCTGTGAGTCAAACTCCATATACCCGCCCGTCCTCGGGTGAACAAACCCTATCTTCTTTGCGTGAAGGCATTGTCCGCAAAGCCACTTCGGCTTGCCGTTTCCATAGACCTCGTCCCCAGCGACCGCGTGACCGATGTAGCTTAAATGAACTCGTATCTGATGTGTTCGTCCTGTTTCGAGCCGAACGTTCAAATGAGTATATCCTGCGTAGTTTCGTATCACGGAATAGTGTGTTACAGCCTCGCGCGAGTTTTCAAGAGTTACACACATCTTCTTGCGTTCGGTCTTATGCCGCCCTATCGGAGCGTTCACCGTGCCGTTTTCCTTTATTGAGCCGACAACGACCGCCTGATACTCGCGCGTGAACGAGTGCGCCTTTATCTGCTCGGAAAGCCCTAAATGCGCCATATCGTTCTTCGCTATCATCAGAAGTCCGCTCGTGTCCTTGTCTATACGATGAACTATCCCCGGGCGTATTTCTCCGTTTATTCCCGAAAGACGTTCACCGCAATGAAACATCAAGGCGTTTACAAGCGTTCCCGAATAATGTCCCGCCGCCGGGTGAACGACCATTCCTTTGGACTTATTGACTACAAGAACATCCTCGTCCTCATAAACTATATCAAGCGGTATATTTTCGGGGAGTATATCGATAGCTTTAGGTTCGGGCAGCGTTATCACTATTTCCACGCCGAACGCAGGCACGTCCTTCTTCTCCGCCGGCTTGCCGTCAACGGTCACAAGCCCTTGCTTGATAAGTCTTACAGCCGCGCTCCTCGTAAGCTCCGAGTTTTCGGCTATCTGCTTATCAAGGCGGTTCTCGCCGTCCGAATCAAAAATCAACCTATTCATCATCGATATTGATCTCTTCGTCACCGTCAAGCTCATCTTCTTCACTCTCTCCGGCCGGAACAGCTGCTTTTTTGCGCTTGTGCTCCTTTATCTCGTCAACAATCACAGTAATCATCAGCAAGCCCGCACCGCAAACCGCGCAGATATCCGCAAAATTGAACACTGCGAAGTTGATTATCCGAAAATCGATAAAGTCTATTACCTTTCCGTCATTAAATATGCGGTCGATAAGATTTCCAATGCCGCCGCCGAGTATCAGCGATATCGACACAAGGTAGACCGTTCGATGAACACGCTTTGTTATAATAAGGAACAACAGCCCTATTATAACAGCTGATGTGATAACAATAAGGAACACTGTCTTACCTGAAAGCTGACTGAACGCCGCGCCGCTGTTAAGGCAGTAATAGAGGTTCAGCACCTCGGTATCACCGATCTTTATCAGATGAATAGTATCGCTTATCTTCATATTCGAGGTAACAAGAAACTTTGTAATCCTGTCTATCCCAACAAGTCCTACCGACAACAATAACCATAAATAGTACAAGAATATCCCCTTTTCACGATATAAAATCACACACAAAATGTAGGAGGGAAGAAATTCCCCTCCTAATTTTATTATTCAAAATTCAGTTTGATAACGTCAGCGCAGCGTTTGCAAAGAGCGGGGTATTTTTCATCACTGCCGACGGAATCATCGAACTTCCAGCAGCGCTCACACGCGCAGCCCGATTTCTTTGTGACAGTCACCGAGCAAGCCGAACCCTTGTACTCACCCTCTGCAAAGTCGGCGAGAGTATGCGAAGGGAGTACGTTCACTTTCACTCCCGAAACAATGCAAGCGTCCGCAAGCTCGTTTTCCAGTGCCCTTACGCTCTCGTCGTCTGTGAAGATCTCCACCATAGCCTCTAAGGACTTGCCGATCACCTTATCGGCGCGCTTGATCTCCAAAGCCGCCAGAACGTCGTCGCGTATCGTGTGAATCTTGTTCCACTTCTTATCGTCCGCCTTGACGCCTGTTTTTTCGGGCATCTGGTTGAATATTACGGAGCGAAGATCATCGTCCTTCTTATGCGGCATAAATTGCCATATCTCGTCCGCTGTATAACACAAAACAGGTGCTATAAGCCGAACCAACGAATCCAAAATAACGTACATTGCGGTCTGCACGGATTTTCTCGCGGGAGAATCCTTTGCCTCGCAGTAAAGCACGTCCTTAACTATATCAAGATAGAAATTCGACATATCAACAACGCAGAAGCCTATCAGCGCGTGGTAAGCGAGGTAGTAGTCAAACGCCTCATACGCCGCTCTCACCTTTTCGATAACCTCGTCAAGCCGCGCCAACGCCCACTTATCGATCTCTCGCAGTTTGTCGAAAGCTACCATCTCGGTGTTCGGGTCAAAGCCCTTGTTGTCGCCGAGGTTGCCGAGAATGTAGCGCGCGGTGTTGCGTATCTTGCGATAGCTCTCGGAAAGCTGTTTGAGCATATCCTTCGATACGCGAATATCCGCGTGATAATCCAACGACGCCACCCACAAGCGCAGAACGTCCGCGCCGAAATCCTTGATGACCTCCTCGGGGAATATCTGGTTTCCCTTTGATTTGTGCATCTGCTGACCGTTCCCGTCAACTACCCAGCCGTGAGTGCATACCGCCTTATACGGTGCCTGACCCGTCGTAGCAACGGAGGTGAGCAAACTCGATTGGAACCAGCCTCTGTACTGATCGCAGCCCTCAAGGTACATATCCGCCGGCCACGAAAGCTCGGGACGCTCCTTCAGAACAGCCGCGTGTGTACAGCCGCTGTCGAACCAAACATCGAAAATGTCCATTTCCTTACGGAATTTTCCGCAGCCGCATTCGCACTTGACGTCCGCAGGGATAAACTCGCTCGCGTCCTTCGCGTACCACGCATCGGAGCTTTCTTTACGGAATATATCGGAAATAGCTTTTATAGTCGTATCGTTTACCACGGTCTTGCCGCAGTCCTCGCAGTACAGGATCGGGATCGGAACACCCCATCTTCTCTGACGCGAAATGCACCAATCCGAACGCATATTCACCATATTCTTGATACGCTCTTCGCCCCATTCGGGTATCCACTGAACGTTCTCGATAGCCTTGATGGTCTCGGGCTTAAACATATCCACATTACAGAACCACTGGTCTGTCGCACGGTAGATGATAGGCTCGTGGCAGCGCCAGCAGTGCGGATACGGGTGAACTATCTTCTGCATAGCAAGAAGAGTGTTGTCGTCCTCAAGCCGCTGCGCGATAGCCTTGTTAGCGTCAGCGGTTTTCAGTCCCTTGAAATCGCCCGCTTCCTCGGTGAGTATGCCCTTTTCATCAACGGGCACGATTATCTTGAACATACCCTTGTACTCGGGTTTCATACAAACCTCGAAGTCCTCTACACCGAAGCCCGGTGCGGTATGAACGCAGCCCGTGCCGCTGTCGAGCGTAACGTGATTTCCGACAATAAGCGGAGATTTCCTGCCCATAAACGGGTGATCGGTCTCGACAAGCTCCAGATCCTGTCCTTTAAAGCTGCCGACCGTGCTGTATTTCTTTATTCCGACTGTGCTCATCACAGTATCGACAAGCTCTGTCGCAATAAGGAGATATTCACCGAACGAACGGCTCTCCTCGTCCTCGACTTTTACGAACGTATAATCGTAGTTCGGTCCTAAACAGATAGCAAGATTTCCCGGGAGCGTCCAGGTCGTGGTAGTCCATATAACGACATATGCCTTTTTAAGATCGATCCCCAGCTCGCTCAGCTTGCCCTTATCATCGGAGATCGGAAACTTTACATAGATCGAGTAGCACGGGTCGTCCTGATACTCTATCTCCGCTTCCGCGAGTGCGGTGTTGCAGTCGGCGCACCAATAAACGGGCTTCAGTCCCTTATAGATGTAGCCCTTCTTATACATCTCGCCGAACACCTCAACCTGCTTTGCCTCAAAATCGGGCTTTATCGTGAGGTACGGATCATCGAAATCTCCCCAAACGCCCAGACGCTTGAACTGCGTCTTTTGGTCATCAAGGCAGGACATCGCAAATTGACGGCAGCTCCTTCTCAGTTCAACAGGGTCAACTACACCGCTGTCCACGCCAAGCTGCTTGATCGCCTTAAGCTCTATGGGCAGACCGTGACAATCCCATCCGGGAACGTAATTCGCGTTGTAGCCCGTCATCGCCTTATATTTTACAATAATGTCCTTCAGCACCTTATTCAAAGCGGTTCCGAGATGAATGTTGCCGTTTGCGTAGGGAGGTCCATCGTGAAGAGTATAAGAGGGCTTGCCCTTATTTTTTTCGGCAAGCGCATAGTAAAGGCGCTCCTGCTCCCACTTCGCCAACATATCCGGTTCTCTCTTTGGCAGATTGCCGCGCATAGGGAAATCGGTCTGCGGCAGATTAACGGTGCTGTTAAGATCGATCGACATAAAAGTTATCTCCTCTGGTTTTCTGTATAATTAGAACCTATACCAATAGTGTAGGTATGCGGATTTTCAAGCATAATTTTGTCGTTGTCAAGTAAAAGCGACGCGGGCATACTGTATGTACGCCAATGAGCTTTGACGCAGACAGCGGCAAAATTTGCCGAAAAGTCGTGCGCCGAAGCCGTTGGTACAGATCCTTAGTTCTTGCTGTCCTTATTCTTGCCAAACTGAAGGTTATTGTGCTTGGATATAGTCTGAGTGTCGGAATTAAAGAACGGCAGATTGTTTTCAGCAGTCCTTTCCGGTATCATAGCCGGCTCGGGAGCCTTTGCTTGCTTCTGAACGCCTGCTGTCTTTCCGGAAACAGACTTCGGAGCGGGTTTTACAGCTTGCTGCTCTGCCTTTACCTCGGGAGCGGGTGTTTCCGCTTTGACAGCGGCA
>DILZ01000059.1:0-10397 GCA_002425305.1 Ruminococcaceae bacterium UBA5579 | reverse complement strand
CTGCCTTTGCGGCTGCCTCTTTCACCTTCTGCTGCGCGGCTGCATTTTTCTCCGCCTTAGCCCTAGCGGCTTTCTGCTCCTCGGCCTTTTTGCGTTCCTGCTCACGTTTTTCCGCTTCCTCGGAAACACGCTTTATAAACTCGCTCTCGCACTTTTCGGGCAAACTCTCGATAAGTGCTATCTGCGCGTTATATGCCGCAAGGAGCTTATCCATAAAATCGTGAGCTTCTTTTCTGGTATTCTGTATGATGCTTTCTTGAATAGCTTGCTGCTTATCCATCGCCGCCTTTATTTCTGCCGCCNNGTTTATTGTCTTCTCAGCAGCAGCATCGGCATCGGCTCTTGTTTTTGTGGAATAATCGTTGGCGTCGTTTATCATACTCTCGGATTTCGCCTTGGATTCTGCAAGCAGCTTTTCAACCTTCTCACGAGTTTCCCTTGTTAACTTTTCCGCGGACGCCTTTGATTCCGCAACTATCGCATTACCCTGCTTCTGAGCTATCAGCAGCGCATCTTTAAGTGCTTCCTCATCATCACGATACTCGCGGATCTTATCCGCAAGCACTTCAAGCTTGCGCTCTAACTCGCTGTTGCTTTTTTGCAGCTGAGCAAACTCATCGGATACCTCTTTAAGATAGTCGTCGACATCTTCCATCTTATACCCGCCTAACTTCGCCTTGTCAAACTGCTTGTTTAAGATTTCCTTAGCATTCATCTTATCAAATCCCTTTCATACCAGCCGGCAGCCGCCTGCCATTTTTTCAAACGCACGAACTTTTACAAGTACGGCTTGATATTCTTCGCGATATTAACGCAAGGAATATATTTACACATATTTTTCCAACACCACGCGCACCTTACCTTTTTTCGTTTCCCCGACGATTCTCGCCAATCGAAATCGGCCATACCCGCGTATTGAAATAATAGTATTTTCCCTAATGACGCCGCTTACATTCAGACACACCGAAAAATCCGCACTCACCTGCCCCGATTTAATGAGCGACGCGGATCTTTCACCGGATATATTAGTACACGCCGAAACCAAACGATCCAATCTCAAAGACGAAACCGTTCTTTCAAGCGTTTCAAGCTTTACTTTGGGAAGCTCTCCAACAACACCTTTTTCAACCCTTACGCCAACCTTGCCTATCTTCGTCAAGCCGCATATGATATCGACCGCCGTTTCAAGACAAAAAACCGTCGCGTGATCCTCTGCCACCAAAATATCACCCAACATCGAACGTTCCGCGCCCGCTGCAAGGATCGCTCCCAAAAAATCACGATGTGTCAGCTTATCACAGCTTCTAAAAGAAAATGTGACGGCAAGCACAGAAAACAAGCCAAGCTTGTCGTCAAGCGGAAATTCCTCGGCATAAGTGCCGTCAAAAAAGCCGCAGACTGTTCTAGCCGCGCCGTCATACCCTCCGTAAAAAAACGGACTTGCTCTCTCTGCCCGAGCAGAATCCCGCGCAACAACAGCCTCCCGCTCATTCAAAAAACGAGAAAAGCGCGGCACACCGACCTTTCGGCTAATCACCGCAAGGTCGGCGATATGCGCGGACAGAAAACGCTCATCATCACTAAGCTCCAAACTCACACTAAATCAGTCATCAATGGTGTTCAGCCATTCAACATTCTTGGGCGCTACAGCATAGCAGCAAGTATCTACCTTCTTGATCCTTCCCTCAAACGCAGCAGCAACACCGGTCATAAAATCAACGATGCGTGTGCCCACTTCCTTGTCAATACCGTTAAGGTTCAGGAAGATGATCGTGCCCTCGCGCAGCATATCGACAGCGCCGTTCATAACCTCATCATATCCCGAAGGCTTCATTACATAAAGCTTAGGGGAATCGATACCGTTATGCATACTGAGGATCTTAGAACTACTGTTGTAGGAATAATCCGATCCGTCATCATAGCTTGTGTAGCTTGCCTCCTCGTTGGTTACAGCCGAAGAGGAGCTGTCATAGCCGTTGTCGTAATCAATGTAGCCCTCATTTTCAACACCTGCGCCAAAAAGATTCTTTAAAAAGTTCTTTGCCATTTTAATTTCCTCCCAATTATTTTTTTATTTTCTATATCCGAACAGTGATGAACCTATCCGAATAATTGTGGCCCCATATTTTATCGCTGTTTCATAATCTCCCGACATTCCCATCGAGAGCGTATCAAGCCCGACATTCTCTTTGTTTTCAAGCTTTGATTTTAAGTTCTCGAAAAGCTCCCGCATTGAAGCGAAAACGCTTTCCGAACACCCCGGCGGCGGTATACACATCAAACCTCGAAGCCTGATGTTCTTAAACCGCGTTATCTCATTGCAAAACGCTTCCGCATTCCGTGCCGAAATACCGCTTTTCGTTTTCTCCTCACCTATATTTATCTCGGTGAGTATATCCATCACCGATCCGTGCCGTTCTGCACGGCGGTCAATTTCTTCCGCCAAATGCAGACTGTCCACGGAATGGATCATCGATACCTTATCAATAATATATTTCACCTTATTGGACTGAAGCGAACCAATGAAATGAACCTCGGCGGGAGAATAACTCTCACGCTTGTCCATAAACTCCTGGACTCTGTTTTCGCCCAACAGCCCGACGCCCAACTCTATCGCGTAATTCACGCGCTCGGGCGACACCGTTTTCGTAACAGCCATTATCTGCGGCTTGTCCGTTCTCCCCGCTTTTACGCAGGCGTTTGATACATTATCGCATATCCTCAAGTAATTCTCGCGAATATCTTCAAAGGATGTCTGCGAATTATCCGATAAATTTTCCATCGTACAATTCTTTACCCTCTGTAACAATGATATCGTACAGCTTAAGATAATCCTCGTCTATCTGCCGCTCCGTGTCGGGATCGCTTTCGTTTTCAGATTTTTTATACACATTCTGCCGACAAATGACATAATCGTCAGACCAATAGATCACGTCCACCTTTTTAAAAACTATGGTCTGTCCGTGTTCCACAAACACTCCGCGCTCATTGTCATCGTTATAACGCAAAGCCTTTCTCGGAACCCTCAGTCCGCCGTAGCTGTCTTTTATCAGCTTAAAACGAGCTGTTCTGCTCATTACGACTGTGGAATTCATCTCATCGCACTCGAAAATGCATATCTTTTTATCATCGCTGCCCGGCTCAACAGAAACCACCTTCACATTAAGCTGCTTTCCGTCGGAACCGACACGCAAAGTTACGGTATCTCCCGCGCTTATTCCGACAAGGCTCTCAGCGTCAAGCACCGCAGCTATTCTCCAATGATAATCGGAGATGAGCTTGCCTATCGCGCCGCTCGAATCGCTTTTCCTGGGATTATCGATGACCTCCTTTATCTTATCCTCGGTCATCTTATCAATATCCGAATAGCCTATTTCACCCTCATAACCGTCAATATTGCTGACAAAGTATCCCGCGCTTCCCGCCGTAACCTCACGAACAGAACCGGAGATCAGCGATTGAAGCCTGCTTACCTCTTGATTCAGCGCCGATTTCTTAGCGGCATAGCCTTGAGATTGCTCTAAAGTTATCTCGCGCTTGCACATCGCTTCCAACAGCGAATTCTGTTTTGCAGCGGCACGTCCGTAATCGCCGCTTAGCACAGCAGAAATGATATCGGAATGGCTCTCGTTTATCTGGATCGAAATAGCCTCAAGCTGAGAGTTGTCCGTGCCTACAAGCTTTTCAGCGCTGTCAAGCACGGCGATCTGCTTTTTCAGCCCCTCGATCTCACGAAGATATGCCGAATCGTTCTCGCTTTTATAGCGTCTTGCGATGATCGAGCTTTTCCCGACCTTAGTGCCGTCCACATTCTCAAAGCTCAGCACGCCCGTGCCGCTGTCATATATCAGCGTTTCGTCGCGCATATACACGCCGTCAAACTGAACGTTCACCTCGTGGTCGTAGGAATACGCGACCTCGGTGGTTATCCGTGCGCCGCGTGAAAAGAACAATTGACCGATCGCAACCAAAATAACAAACAAAGAAACTATCGCAACAACAACGGTAGTCCACGGCGATTTCATTTACTCCTCCTCGCTCTTTTCATAAGCGTCAAGAATAGAAACCGGCTTGAACGGCGTTATAGTTGAGATAGCGTGTTTATAAATAAGGTTCTGCTTTCCGTCGGTATCAAGAATGACAGTATAATTGTCAAAGCCCTTTACGATCCCCTTAAACTGAAAACCATTGGTAATGTAGATAGTAACGGGTATTTTATCCTTTCGTGCCTGATTGAGGAAAACATCCTGCAAATTAATGTCTTTTGCCATTTTTATCACCTTTTCTGTCTGTAAATCGTATTCAAGCTAATATACAGAAAATGCACACAAGCCCAAATATCCCCAACTATATATTTATAGTATAACATACTTTTCCGAAAAATGCTACTGTTTTTTAAAAAAAATTATAAAAAATTGAAAAAAATTTTTAAAAAAACGCCAACTAATTCCATATATTTACAGTTTTGTATAGAAATGTCATAAAATTCATCAAATATTAGCGTTTATCAGCGCAACAGCGTTTTTTGTCACCTCACGCAAATCGTCATTTTCACCAATAATCAGACGCAAATTTCGTTTATCCCGACGAAACCACGTCAATTGTCTTTTCGCGTATTGACGCGTCCGCAGCTTTAATTCATCAACGCACTCATCAAGTGAACGCTCTCCGCAGAAGTACGGATACAGCTCCTTGCAGCCTATAGCCTGGGCGGCGGTCGGACGGTTTGACTGTTCGAAGCATTTACGCGCCTCCTCAATAAGTCCCTTGCTTACCATAGCGTCCACGCGGGAATTTATGCGCTTTTGGAGCGTTTCACGGTTCTCAAAATCCAGCGTTATAATTATGAACTCATATGGGGAGGGATTTTGCCGCGAGATTGATTTAGCGTGCGAAATAGTATGACCGGTTGTGTGATAGACTTCCAGCGCGCGGATTATCCTACCGACATTATTCTCGTGGAGCGTTTCGGCGGTTTCGGGGTCGACCTCGCGGAGTTTATCGAGCAGAGCGGCGTTGCCGTGTTCCTCGGCAAATTTCCGCATTTCCTCACGATATATAAAATCCTGTTCGCTGTCGTCAAACGTCAGATTATCCACGAACGAGCTGATGTACAAGCCCGTCCCGCCGCATATTATCGGGGTTTTGCCGCGCGAGAGGATATCCCGCACACACTCATCACAAAGCCCGACGTAATCCGCAACGGAAAAGCTCTCGGAGGGGTCAAGAAAGCCAACCAAATGGTGGGTTATGCCCTGCTGTTCCTCAATGGTCGGCTTCGCTGACGCAATATCCATATCCGTATAGATCTGCATACTGTCGGCGGAGATCACCTCTCCGTTGTATATTTTCGCAAGCTCAACGGCAAGGGCGGTCTTACCCGAAGCGGTAGGACCGCATATTACTATCACTTTGTTCACATTTCTCACCCACTGTAAAATAATCAGCCTTTTGCTATCTGTCTGAAAATCAAGTCCGTCACAAGCAGCAGCGCTCCTCCAACAAGGAACGACGCAAGGTTGGCGGTAAAAGCATATCCCACCGCTCTNNCTTCCGTTTCCGGTTTTCGGCTCTGTAATTCTTGGAAGATTTGCATAGTACACCGCCGCCTCGACAACAAATACCACTATCTCGCCCGCGATATAGGCGAGTATTGCTCCAAATACCCCAAGACCGTGATCCCCGACAGCTATCAGGGCGTTCAGAAGCACTTGCGTAATGATATTTGTTATAAGAATGAGCTTCAGCTCCCGTTTGCCGCGATAACCAAACAGTAAAGCGACCCCTATCTCTATAAGCACCGTAAGTACTATTCTGACAAGAAGTCCGCCTGCCTCTGCTATAATGCCCTTTACTCCGCCGTTTTTTGAAACGATCAATGAATCGCCGTTAACATTAACGGTAAAGTACGAATCAAACGCGTATTTATCCAGCACCTCGCTGACAAGGAAGCTCTCGCTGTCGGGAAAATACAGCAGTATCTTAAACGTCTGCGGCGGTTGATAGCCCCACTCTGCGCTGTCCCGACCACTCATCTTACAGTATGGATCATCCACGGGTCTGTTGGCGAGATAATACCCGAAGGTTTGGGAAAACTCGTATATCTTTTTCCAAACATCGTCCCGACCTTCGCTGTTCTTGCCATTATTCTCTGTACTCTCTTGTTTTTCTATAAGCGCGATGTAATACTCCCTGCCATCCTCCACACCGTTCACATAAACCGTGACGGAAGGCTTAGGTCCGACGTCCGCAAAAGCGTTGACGCCTACCGTAAAGGATACGCAAACCAAAGCAAAGACGAATGCAAAAACTTTTTTCATAATGTTCTCCTTATTATAGGAACAAAAACGGCATTATGCCCTGCCGGTTCATAATGCCATTATATCATTATATACATTTTTTGTCAAGACGCCGCTTTCCTATTTTATAATGATAGGGTGTCTGATTATCGTCTTTCGCTTTTCCACGGCGCATTTATTCGGGTCGCTGATGTAGATTTCGTGGTGAAGCCGCCCCGCCGTAAAATCGTTCGCATAGCCGTTTTCGGCGAGGAACGCGTCCATTTGAGCAACGGTCTGCGGCTCNNCGATATGCATACACTGCACGCACAAGCCCTCGCCAACCGTCAGCATTTCGGCAAGGGAGCAGTCTATCTTCTTTTTGCGTGCCGCTTCCGCTCTTGCCCACTCGAACACCTCTTTGGTCACAAAATCGGGCAAACGGAGCACGGATAACCACCGAAAACGCTCCTTGTGAGCATACTCGGCGCTCTCCCAAAATCCCTCAAGCGGCGGCACAACAAAATCGAAATAGCCGTCAACAGCGTGATCTCCGCGCTTGCTCATTTTAATAGTATACAAAATCCCGTACAGCACGCCGACCGCGCTTTTGTACGCGCCGCCCTCCTCGTTCGGGTCACCCGCGCCGCGCACTGCCGCATAGGTTATCGGCGGCACGGTGATTATTTCGGGAGCGGTTTTCGGCTGATAGAGCGATTTAAACTCCTTTTTGAAATCGAACGGCATAGTACTCTCCTTCCGCAACAAAGTTCATATTGTTATTATATCACTGAATTCGTATATTGTCAACCCTCTCCCCCCAAAAAAGCAACCGCCGAAAATTCGGCGGCTTGACTGTTATTTAACTTTCGGCTTTTTAGCCTTGGGAGTCTTTGGCTTCGGCTCAGGGAGAGCGTTATATGTCATTGTGACAATTTTCGTCAGAAGCTCCGCGTTGTCAATATCCTCAATAAGGAAATAGTTCTTTGCGCCGTCATAGGGCGGCTTTTCGGGCAGCTCCGGGTAAAGCTCCTTTACTTCTTTGGTTATCTTAACGAAAAACTCGTCGTCGCAGATAAGCGAGAATATCTTTCCGTTACAGTACAGTCCGTACTCCCCGAACATCTTCTTGTAAGTTATCTCACCCGCGCTGCGGCATTGCTCCGCGACGTATTCTACAAATTCCATTTTTGATGACATTATGTCCTCCTTATTTCGTAAACGAACCTATTTCTATGAGATTGCCCTCGGGATCGGCAATGTAACAGGTTCGCTGTCCCCACGGCATAGTCGTCGGCTTCATTATCGGCTTTGCGCCCTTTGATACCGCTTCCTTAAACTCGCGGTCAACGGCGGCGTAATTATCAACTCCCAGAGCTATCTCAAAATGACCGTTAACACCGTCCGCGTATCCGAATTTCGTACCCGTCATTTCCTCAAAATCGGCTCTGCCGTACATCAAAAAAAGCGTCCCGTCTTTTTTAAGGAACACATTTTTGTCATCGGCGGTCTCCTTGATCTCAAACCCTAAAACGTCACGGTAAAACTCTATCTGCGCTTCAAGATTGTTTACAAAGATACCAAACCCGTCCAATTTCATAAGCCCGCCCACTTTCTGCACTGTTCAAGCCGCTTGCCGTCATCGCCCTCCTCCTTGTCGTATGCGAAGTCGTTCAACTGTTTACACGGGAACTCCGCGCACTGTCCGCAATGCTCGTGCCCCTTGCTCTCGCAGCTTGCCTTTACGGGACATTCTCCCCAGAACGGATTGTCGATATTCGTACAGCCCTTGCAGCCCATACTCTCACGATATTCGCACTCTCCGCACAAAATTCCGCATCTTGATTCGATAGTATTACTCATACACCCAACTCCTTTTCCAAAAACTTCCTTACAAACGGATTGTTTTCCTCCGACAGCGCGAACACAAACGCGTTGTTGCGGCACTTTTTGTATTCCTCGCCGTCCATTATGAACGTATAACCCATAGAGCATTTGGGATTGCAAGCGGTCGGGTCAAGCAGACGCTTGCACGGCGGGGCTTTTACGATATCGGATTTCATTTTCGGCGGCAGCGTGTTCAACAGCTCCTGATAGCTCCCGATGTTCACCGCGTAAATACGAACCTTTGTTCCGGTCTTACGCTGAACATAATTCATCAGCGTTTTTTTGTCGCGGACACACGACACCACAAAGCCGCTTTTTGCTTCCTTGATATCGCATTTGCAGCCGTTCTCCGAAAGAAATTCGTGAAGTTCTGCAACAAAACCGCGTTCGCTCTCTTCAACGCTTTGCAAAAAATCTTCAAAATCGATTTTCATATGTACATCCCCTTTTCAAAAAATATACCGCCTAAACGGTAATTTCAGTGTACCATAATTAGACGGGATCGTCTTGTAAAAAAACGACATCAGCCACGTTTTTTCGCATATTCAAGAGCCTGTTTCGGGGTCATAAGGTGTCGGCGGCGAAAATCGTTGAGCAGATGAGATTGATCGGAGTAGCCGTATTTTTCAACAGCATCCAAAACGTTAAAATCACCGTGCAGCGCAATTTCCCGCCACAATAGCTGATATCGCACCAGTCCGGAAAAGCATTTCGGCGATACTCCCATATTCTGATTGAAGATACGCTCGATCTGCCGCGCCGAAACCGCTGTGTGACTGCATATATCGGCTATCTTAGCGCGTCCGCTGCTCTCGATAATAAGATCGACCGCGTTCAACAGATCGTTGCTCACGCGGATATTTTCCAAACGCGCAATCAGCCAACGCTCCGCCGAAGCGGCGCGTTCCTCAAAATTTTTTGCGCTTGATATCAGCGATCTCAGCTCAATCGCTCCGTCAAAAAAATCTTCAACGCAAAACGCCCTCCCGCCGTTCTCAGTAAAATCCCTCCGCGAGAAGAGCTGCGCTGTCCACGCGTAAAAGCGCACTCCGAAAAGCTCCGAGCCGCCGTTCGCGGAGTAAAACGAACACTCGTCCAACGTACAGAAAAAATCGCTCGCCTCTATGTTTCCACCGACCCTGAAAACGATATCCATACAGGTATCGGGGATAACCAAAATGTTTTGAGCGGTCTGCTTTTCCGTCCAGAAGCAGCGGATATACGGCTTCAGAGCGTCACACGGCGCGATCTCGCGGTAGCCCGCTCTGCCAAACGGTGTGGATAAAACGGGGCTGTACTTTTGAGCAAGGGAAAGCATACGGTTCTCCTTAATTCGTGCTTGACAGTTCGTTCAGCAATCTCTGCGCGGGCTTGTATGTCGGATTTCTTTTGAGAATTTCCGACAGGATACTCCGCGCCGCAGCAATGTCTTTTTTATGTTCGGCAAGAGCCTTCGAGTATCCCAATGCCACCTTGTCGTTCTTCCCGTTCAGTCTGTATGCCTCAGAAATGCTCTCAAACGCCTTTTCGGGTTCGTTCAGAGCGGCATAGCAGCGGGACAGACACTCATAGGGCTTGAAATGCTGCTCCAATTCAACGGAAGCCTTAAAAAACTCTATCGCCTCCGCATAGTAAGCGTTATCAAGGCGCTCTCTTCCTGCCCAGTAATTTTCGATTGCGTTCATACTATCCTCCCGAAATACTTCTCGATCTGCCGCTTGGATATCTGCGTTAAAACGGGGCGGCCGTGCGGACAATAGCGAATATTGTTATCACGCAAAACTATATTCGCAAGATACGCAAGCTCCGAAATGTCCTGATCTTCATTGGCGCGTATGCTCGCTTTGCAAGCCATTGTATGCAGAACATCGTCAAACAGCAAGCCCTCGGCGTTCGTGTTGTTCTTCGCCAAGGTTTCCGCAACGCTCTGGAGCAAGTCCTCCGGGTCGCACCCGGCAAGCGGCTCGGGCAGCCCGTCCACCATTACCTTGCCGCCGTCCTCAAACCGCAGCGATATGCCCACGCTTTCCAGCTGCCCGCTGAAATTGCTCACCGCCTCATACTCATCGGGGAGCAAAAACACCGCTTTCGGCTCTAAAAGGAGCTGCACATTAGTGTTGCGCTCTTTTTTGAAACGTTCGAAGTTAATGCGCTCGTGTGCGGCGTGTTTGTCTATAAGTATAAGGCTCTCGCCGCTCTCGCATAGTATGTAGGTCTTGAAAAGCTCGCCGA
>DILZ01000047.1:6131-9114 GCA_002425305.1 Ruminococcaceae bacterium UBA5579 | reverse complement strand
CGCCGTGATATACTCGATCCCGCGCTGCTCCGTCCGGGACGCTTCGACAGACAGGTAGTCGTAAGCTATCCCGATATCAAGGGGCGCGAGGAGATACTCAAGGTGCACACGCGCAACAAGAATATAGGTCCGGACGTAGACCTCAAGACCATTGCGGCGACCACCGCAGGCTTTACCGGCGCTGATCNNTGATGTTTTCGTTTTCAGTAAAGCCGTCCATCTCAACAAGGAGCTGGTTCAAGGTCTGCTCGCGCTCGTCGTGGCCGCCGGAGGCGGCTCTGCTTGCTGCAAGAAACAACCGCAAGGCGGTGACGAAGGCGGATATCGAGGAGGCGACAGTCAAGGTAGTTGCGGGTCCCGAGAAGAAGTCGCGCGTCGTTACTCCGGACGAGAAGAAGCTGACGGCGTTCCACGAGGCGGGTCACGCTATAACGACCTATTTCTGCCCGTCGCAGGATAAGGTACATCAGGTGACCATTATACCGAGAGGCAGCGCGGGCGGCTTTACGATGCACGTCCCCGAAAAGGACAGGAGCTTCGTTTCAAAGACCTATATGCAGGAGAATCTGATAGTGCTGCTTGGCGGACGCGTTGCCGAAAAGCTCGTGCTTGACGATATCTCCACGGGCGCGTCCAACGATATTGAAAGAGCCACGAATGTTGCGCGCGATATGGTTATGCGTTACGGCTTCTCCGAGAAGCTTGGTCCTATTCTTTACGGCAGCGCCGACCACGAGGTGTTCCTCGGACGCGACTATTCGCAGGGAAAGAACTATTCCGAGAATGTCGCGAGCGAGATCGATGCGGAGATACACGAGATAATCGAAACCGCTTACGAAAAGGCGAAGGATATCCTCACGGGTCACCACGATCTTCTCGACCGCTGTGCCGAGTATCTGATGAAGCACGAGAAGATAGACGGACCTACGTTCTACAAGCTTATGGCGGGCGAGATAAGCGTTGACGGCGACGAGGTGAGCATAGCCGCCGAAAAGATCGAAGAAAAGTCTGAGGCAAAGAGCGAGGAAAAAGCCGAAGCAAAGACCGAGGAAGCAGTACCCGAGGATAAGCTCGAGGAAAAGAAGGACAATAACGACAAGTAATAAAAAACCGCCCCGGCGCCGAGTACAACGCGGGGCGATTTTTTAAGGAAAGGGAAAATATGGCAATTGAGTACATAGACGAAGCGCCGACCTTGGACGAATATATGGCAATGCGCCGCGCGGTGAATTTTATGGTTCTTTCCGAGAGGATAGCGAAAAACGCTCTGAAAAACGCGTTTCACATAACAACGGTTCGTGATAACGGAAAGGCGATAGGTATGATACGCGTGCTGTCGGACGGCAGCTACGCGAATTTCATCACGGACGTTATGGTGCTGCCCGAATACCAGCACAGGGGCATAGGCAAGGAGCTTATGCGGCGCACGGTGGATTATATGAAGTCAACGCTCGAGCCGGGCGAAACGATAATCCTTTACCTGATGAGCGCGAAGGGCAAGGAGGAGTTTTACAAGCCTTTCGGCTTCAAGGAGCGCCCGAACGATGTCTGGGGCGCGGGGATGAGCCAATGGATAACGCGCACCGACGCGAACTCATAAAGGAGGAAGTTATGGAGAGATTTTGCGAGAATTGTCATTCTTTGGTGAACGGCGAAGTGAAGTTCTGCCCTATGTGCGGCTCGCCGATGAAGAGCGCGGTCGACCTTGGCAAGCGCGACGACCCGATACAGCCGGATTTCGGCAGCAACGAGATACAGGCGTCGGGATACGCACCGCCTCAGTACGGGGAGAGTCACAGCCCGTACGGTCAATACAATGTTCCGCCGCAAATGCTGACTATGGAGCAGTGGCTGGGCACTATTATCCTGTGCTCCTGCCTTGGAATTATCAGCGTAATACTGAACGTTATCTGGGGGTATTGTTCCGACGTACCCGAGCCGAAGCGCAGCTTCAGCCGCGCTATGCTGATCGTAAACATTGTCAGTATGGTGCTGGGCGTTATTCTGGTGTTCGTCGGTATGGGGATAAAGAATTCTCCGTTTTAAAGGACACGCAAAATGAAAATATCACATTTTATCAGAGTTATCATTTCAATCATCGCGTTTGCCCTGTTTGTTTGGGTGAATATGAACTACTTCACCGCCGGCACGGTTATAGGCACGGTGCTGTTTGGCGGAGCGTTCGTTATCTGTATCGCGTGGAAGCCGTTCTGCCGTTTTATAAAGAGCGTTTGGCGCAAAACGGCGGGGAAAATAGCACTTTCCGTTGTGGGAGCGGTCGGCGTGGCAGGCGTTGTGTGCTGCACGGTTTTCTCGGTGAATATGGCAAGGAGCGTCGAGCGTTCCGTCGACGATCCCGGGGCAGTGATCGTTCTAGGTTGCCAGGTTCGAGGAGAAACTCCGAGCACAATGCTCGCAAGACGCTGTGACGCGGCTCTTGAAACGCTTTCTGAATACCCGAACGCCGTATGCGTGGTGAGCGGCGGAAAGGGGAACGGCGAGAATATCTCAGAGGCGGAGGCAATGCGGCGCTATCTTATTGAACGCGGCATATCCGAAAGCCGCATTATTGCCGAGGACAAGTCCACAAGCACCCGCGAGAACATAAGGCTGTCCGCCGAGCTGTTGAAGGAACGCGGCATAGACAGTGCCGTGATTGTCACGAACGAATTCCATCAATACCGTGCCGGTATCTACGCCCGCAGCAGCGGCTTGACCGTCGGACATCATTCCGCCGGGACTCCGCTTTATAATCTTGCGAATTATTGGGTGCGGGAGTGGGCGGCGTTGCTTTCGGCGGTGATATTCGGGTAGTGCTGTCGGCGTTAAAATCGCCGCGCACCAAAATCCCCGAACCGCATAGAATAAAAAAGGGTAAAACACACAGCCGCCCCGCAAGGTGGCGATTTTGCCCTTAGAGTAGCCGAGCGGAGCGCGTTGACGAGCGTGCCGGCGGCTGTTGAAATACCCAAAAAGCGGGCTG
>DILZ01000047.1:4681-6019 GCA_002425305.1 Ruminococcaceae bacterium UBA5579 | reverse complement strand
CGTAGCTTGCCGAGGCGGGGGACAGGATAACGCGGCATTTTGCGAGCTTTGCGGAAAGCGCCACTGCCTTTTCCATATTATCCGCGTGAATAACGTTTACGTTGTTATTGGTTATCAGCTTGCCTATCCGCCTGCCGCTGTCGGGCAGCAAAATGACGTTTTCCACAACGCCCGTGTTCAGAAACTCTCCAAGAACATCGTAGGATATGCCGCGATCCATTCCGCCGAGTATCAGGCAGTCCGCACCGTCGAACGCGTTCACCGCCGCAATAGCCGCCTCGGGAACGGTGGAGATGCTGTCGTTGATGTATTCGATGCCGTTTATTACAGCAACGCGTTCAAGCCGGTGCTCCAGACCCTTGAATTCCGCAAGCGTTTCAAGACATTTTTGCAGATCGCATCCCGCCTTTACCGCCGCTGCCAGCGCGACCGCGATGTTGTAGAGATTATGCTTTCCGCAAAGCCGTGAGCGTATCCTTTCGGGCGTTATCTCTTCCCCGAAAAGGAATATGGAGCTGCCATCAGTCCACACGTCCGCGTCCTTTCCGAACGCACACGGATACACCGTTCCCGCGCTGTCCGCCGGCAGCAGGTCATCGTTTATGAAAGCACAGTCATCACTTTTTTGAAACCGCGCTATATTGAGCTTTGCGTTGGAATACGCGTCGAAATCGACATAGTGGTCGAGATGCTCCGGGAATACGTTCAGCAGAACAGCGATATTCGGCGAGTGCCGCACGAACTCAAGCTGATGACAGCTCATCTCACATACCGCCACCGTATCGGGCGTCATTTCCTCCAACCTTTGAAGCGGCGGCACACCAATGTTTCCGATAAGCATAGAGCGTTTGCCGTTCGCCTTTAAAAAGTGGTGGATAAGCGACGCCGTGGTGGATTTGCCCTTTGTGCCGGTAATGCCGATTATCTTACACGGGCTAAGGCGCAGAAGCGCTTCGGTCTGAGTGAGTATTTTGGCTTTCGCATCGGTGTTCAGGCGGTTTTTCACTATCACTCCGGGCGATTGCAGGATAACATCGAATTCGGCGCACTCTTCGAGGTAGTGATCGCCGCATATCGGCATAAGCCTGTTGTCCTCAAGCTCCAGCGGGTTCATATCCGAGACGGCTATCTCCTTGCAGCAGTCCAGACGCCGCAGGATATCCAGCCACACCTTTCCCTCGCGCCCGAATCCGAGGATAACGGCGCGCTTGTTTTCAAAAAAAGGTCTAAGTTCATCTGTTTTCATTTTGAGTATTCTCCAAAATCTTTAAAAATCGTTCGGGTACAAAATTGTCATTGTCAAAGTATCCCGAGAGGTCTTGCGGCTTGTAGCCGGGG
>DILZ01000047.1:3145-4620 GCA_002425305.1 Ruminococcaceae bacterium UBA5579 | reverse complement strand
CTTTGTACCGACGCACTCGAACGGCTTATCCTCACCGTCCAGCACAAGACCGTCAAAGCTTTCCGAAAGCTCTGTTTTTTCAAGCATATCGCACCCGAATATGCCGAAAAGCGTCTTGTCGTCCAAAAAAGCGGCAAGCAGAATGTAAACGTACAGGCACTTTGCGCAGTTACAGCACCAGCTGTTCGTTTTTGAGCCAAGGTTGCAGCTTTGAAAAACTCCGAAATATTGCGGATATTTGACAAATTCCCGCGCTATCTGCCATTCCGAAAGAGGGCGCAGCAGACTGAAATATTCGGGGATGTCGCCGAATTTCCCGAAAGAACGCTCGCAGTACTCGCGGAAATCGCGCTCAAATTCGGTCGATTTGCTGTATTGATGATTGACGCTCGCGCCCTCGACGTAAGTTTCATTCGCGCTGCTCTCGTTGGACAAAGCGATGTATCTTGCGCCGCTCATATACCCGAACATCAGTGACGAAAACGCCACCACCGCCGAAAACGGCGTGTGACCGTTCAGCCAGCCTGCGGCGTTGCGTTCAAGCAGAGCCTTGTCGATCGTGCGGCGCGGCGTAACAGCTTTGTCCGGAGGCATTCCCGCCGCCTCAACGCATCCCAGCGTCGCGCCCCGCGTATTGATGATGTACGGGATAATATCCTCGCCCGCTTTTTTCATAATCTCTAAAGTAACCGCGCTGTCCTTGCCGCCGCCCACGGGCACCAGCGTCCCCGAAAGCTCCCTTGAAAGCTCGCGTAACGGCGCGGGTTCGGGAGCGTTTATCGTCATAAAATCCTCAAACGACGTGCTGATTTCGTTTCGGTAGAAGAATTCTCCAAGCCCGTTCCAATAGAGCTTCTTCCACCACGATATCTGCCATTCGGAAAGTCCGCCGCACCGCACCTCGACTGTCGGGCAGCACGCACATTTCCAATAGCTGACAAGCTCCGCCATTCCAAGCGCGAACGCGAACGGTTCAAGCTGCCCGCGCGAAAGTCCATACTTGTTGTACGCGCCGTCGAACGTCCACTCGGGGCGGAAGTGATATTCGTCTATTGAGAAGTGAAAGCGAAGATAGTTCTCCCCCAGCTCAAAATCGTGATAAACAAACAGCGGGTGGCTCAAACGCAATTCGTCAAATTTGCTCATTTTTGCTCCTTATTATGTGTGGCTTTTGCGGAACTATACGGTGCATTATTCTATGATAACGGGCTTTGAAGTGAAATCAACGCCGCACGGAAGCGGCTCTTCAAGCGCCAGCGAGTAAATATCCGTTATCCGAGCCTCAAACTCCGCTTGCCTGTGAGCCTCGCGTGAGGTCCTTGAGAGCGCTCTCAGCGAGGTGTCGATGGGCAGCGGACAATCGGCGGCGGAGAGTATCTCGCGTCCGCGCGGATTCATTCCCAAAACGCGGATATAGGCGCTTTTTTCGCCCGAAATATCCTTGTCGATACCGAGAAATCCGCACAGCACCGCTC
>DILZ01000047.1:1577-2976 GCA_002425305.1 Ruminococcaceae bacterium UBA5579 | reverse complement strand
CGATATATCGGCGGCGGGCACGGAGATCGTCGGTGCGTATTTTGAACAGTCCTTGCCCTCCGCTATCAACTTGCGTATCGCCGAGCCGCTGAGGAACTCTCCGGGCTCGTCGCTGTCGTGAGCCGCGCCGTAACGCTGCACGGTAAACGGCTCAATGTTGCTTCCGCAGCTGTCGAGAGCGTTCAGGTACTCTATCGCGAGCGTATTGTTTGGGCTGGCGATGACTTCGGCGACGTCGTCGGTGTAGAACATCAGCAGCGCCTTTTGCAGAGCGGCGGGGTAGCTTAGTCCGCTTCTTATGAATTTGTCGAACTCATCGCTGTGAAGAGTGTATTCGATAGCGCCGGAGGCTTCCTTCAGCGCGGCGATATCGCCGCTTTCGCTGCCGAATGCCAGCATATCCACGCACCCCAGCGCGTTTATGATGTCCACAGCGCCCCGCGCAAAGCCCGCCGCCGATGTGAGGGAGTAACGCGCGGGCAGCTCGACAACGAGATCGACGCCGTTTTCGAGAGCGGTTNNGTAAACTTATCGAACACCGCAACGCCGCCGCGCTGAGTAAAGCTGCCGCTCATTACAGCGAGGATATGCGTCGCGCCCGCTTCGCGCGTCTGGTCTATAAGATATTTGTGTCCATAGTGGAACGGATCGTATTCCGCGATTATCGCAGCTGTTTTCATTGTGCTTCCTCCATTGTTGAGACGGTCTTTTCTTTATTTTACCACTTTTTTCCGACAAAATCAAGAGGAAGATGAATAGTTTAACAGAGAATAGTGATTAGCAGTTAGTTATTGCAAGCACCATATCAACAATTCTCCTAACCTCCGGTTCCTTGCCTCCGGCAAATAAAATTTGAAAACCCCTTGATTTTTTTAACGAAAAGATATACAATATAGATGTATTACTTTATAATATTTTGAAAGGGGCAAGAATATGAAAATTCTGGTTATCAACGCGGGAAGCTCTTCCTTGAAGTATCAGCTTCTCAATATGGACGACGAAAGCGTTATCGCAAAGGGAAACTGCGATAGGATAGGTATCGGCGGGCATATCAAGCATACGACGTTCGACGGCAAGACGGTCGAAATGGACTGCGATTTCCCGACGCATACCGAGGCGTTCGAGAAGCTCGTTGAGGTGCTGACAACCGGTGACGCGGCGGTTATGAAGTCTATGGACGAGATCTCCGCTGTGGGTCATAGAATAGTTCAGGGCGCGGAGATCTATGATAAAACAACTCTTGTTACGGACGAGGTTATCCAGCAGATAGACGATCTGTCCGAGCTTGCGCCCGTGCACAACCACCCGCACGCGCTCGCTCTCAGAGCCTGCAAGAAGGTCATTTCCGAAAGCACCCCGCAGGTTGCCGTGTTCGATACCGCATTCCATCAGACAATGC
>DILZ01000047.1:284-1422 GCA_002425305.1 Ruminococcaceae bacterium UBA5579 | reverse complement strand
CCCATAACGGCGGTAGAGGGCGGCAAGTCGATCGATACTTCTATGGGCTTCACTCCGCTTGACGGCGTTATTATGGGTACGCGCTGCGGCGCTGTCGACGCTTCCGCCGTAACGTTCGTAGCGAAGAAGCTTGGCTTGAACGCGAACGAGATGAGCGACTATATGAACAAGAAATCCGGCTTTTTGGGAGTGTCCGGCGTATCGAGCGATAACCGCGACATCTCTGCGGCGGCGCACGACGGCAACAAGCGCGCTCAGCTTGCGGGTGAAATGCTGCGCTACGAGATAAAGAAGTACATAGGCTCTTATGCGGCTGTTATGAACGGTCTGGACGCGGTGCTGTTTACGGGCGGCATAGGCGAGAACTCCGACGACCTCCGCGCGGACGTCTGCCACGATATGGAGTATCTTGGCATAAAGCTTGACGACAGCGCGAACGAAGGTCTTCGCGGAAAGCTCGCTAAGATATCCGCGCCCGACAGCAAGGTCGAGGTCTGGGTAGTTCCCACCAACGAGGAGCTGCTTATCGCGCGCGATACCAAGGAGCTTGTGGAGTCGATGAAGTGATAGCTGAAGCTGTCGGAAAACCTGCTTAAAGCTTCGCGCGGTATCTCTGCGGCAGACTTTGACCAAAACATTGATTTATAGGTTATTAACGCGTCCTTTTGAGGGCGCGTTATCCTTTTGCGCGGGCATACGTTAATTATATCTAAAAAAAAGTGCAAATTAAGGCAAAATTTGTGATAAATATTACATTGAAAGTTGGTGAAAATAATGTTATAATGTAATTTGGTATAGAGTGTTTATGAATATTTGCTTTATATAACTAACTAATCAATAGGTTTTCGGAGGATTTTTACGATGTTTGGAATGAGCAAAGACATAGGTATCGATTTGGGAACAGCCAACACGCTGGTTTATATGAGAGGCAAGGGGATCATTATCCGCGAGCCGTCGGTAGTCGCGGTCGATAAGAAGGCGAGCCAGGTGCGTTACGTCGGGCAGGAGGCGAAGGACGTTATCGGACGAACCCCCGGCTCTATCGTCGCGGTAAGACCGCTTAAAGACGGCGTTATCGCGGACTTTGATATGACGAGCATTATGCTGGGGCAGTTCATAAAAAAGGCTCTTAAGGGCA
>DILZ01000047.1:0-163 GCA_002425305.1 Ruminococcaceae bacterium UBA5579 | reverse complement strand
CCCGTCGCGGAGCCTATGGGCAGTATGATTGTCGATATCGGCGGCGGTACCTCCGAGGTCGCTATCATCTCGCTGGGCGGTATCGTAACGGCGCGTTCCGTGCGCGTTGCGGGCGACGAATTTGACTCTTCCATCATCAATTACATCAAGAAAAAATACAACC
>DILZ01000110.1:14665-14860 GCA_002425305.1 Ruminococcaceae bacterium UBA5579 | reverse complement strand
CCTTGTCGCCGACCTGACCGCCCATATGTAGACCCGTACCGTTGCCGCTTCGACTTCACGCATTTCAGCGCAATGACGGCGGAGGAGATAGCCCGTGTTGAGCAGAGCGTAAACGCCGAGATACTCAAATCCGTGCCCGTTGTGACAGATGTGCTTCCTATCGAGGAAGCGCGGAAGAAGGGCGCAATGGCGCTG
>DILZ01000110.1:2659-14585 GCA_002425305.1 Ruminococcaceae bacterium UBA5579 | reverse complement strand
GTTGTTCAAGGTAGTTTCGGAAAGCTCCGTGGCGAGCGGCGTTCGTCGTATCGAGGCTGTTACGGGCGCAAACGTGCTGAATTTGCTCAATGATTCTCTGAGTACGTTGGATAAAGCGGCGGCGGCACTCAAGCTTCCGAATACGAATGACATAGTAACGCGCTGTGAAAGCGTAATGGGCGAGCTTCGCGAAAAGGACAGAAAGATAGAGCAAATGCAGCAGGCGGCGGCGAACGCTCAGCTTGGAAATCTTGACGAGCAGGACGTAAACGGCGTAAAGCTGATAACGGCGGCGTTTGAGGGTACGGGTGCGGACGGTCTGCGCAAGGTCGGCGACAGTCTTGCCGATAAGTACGAATGTTTCATTGCGGTGCTTGCGGGCACGAACGAGGGCAAGTCGAACATTCTTTGCAAATGCTCAAAAAGCGCGGTGGCAAAGGGCGCGAACGCGGGAACGATAGTACGCGAGGTCGCTGCCGTCGCTGGCGGCAAGGGCGGCGGAAAGCCCGATCAGGCGATGGCAGGCGTTCCCGACGCGTCAAAAATAACTGAGGCATTAAAGGCAGCCGGAGAAATCGCGGCGAAATATGTTAAATAATTAGGGATTATGAAAAAACTTTTATCTTTGATCACTTTGGCGGCGGTCGTTCTGATGACCGCGTGCAATAAGAGCGACAGCGGTTCGGGCGGTGGTTCCGGCACGACGTCGGATTTTTACGAGCGCGTGTTTACAAGCTCCGAAACGTATTATATCGGCTGCAACAAGCTTGTGGACGGTATTCCCGATGTAAGCGGCGTAAAAGACGCAAACAGCGGCGAGTTTCTGCTGAATNNAGCGTCTGCCGCAGGCGGTCGCTGACGACAAAACGGGCAAGGCAAAGCCTCTTGTTGAAAGTATATTAGCGGAGAACGACCTCGAAAAACGCTTTGAGCTGACCGAGGAGCTTCTGCACGTTCTCTGTCAAACGGAGGATATCGACGATACAAACGAGCTTTTCAGCGAAAAGGAGCTGAAGATCGTCCGGACGTTCTGGGGAACGAGCGACGCCGTGGAGCCACCCTCCAACGCGGCACAGGCGGATAATCTCGCAAAGGCGTTCCGCAACATAACGGAGCGGTATACGTTTGCGATGATACACAGCTCCGTTTACGAGGATATGTCGCAGATCAAGGGCAACAGGGACGCAAGCGGCGCGACAGTGCCGTATATGGGCTTGTTCTTTGAGAATATGTACGGCGGACTTAAATCTGGTATGACGGAAAAGCGTTTCCGTGACTGCTGTCTGGCGCTTTGCAATTACGAAAAGTATTCGGACAAGAGCTTTCGTATGAGCGGCGATTTCCGCGCTATGGTTGAGGGAAAGCTCTATGAGGCGGGCGAAACCGAAACCGCGCGGCGTGCGCTGGCGCTTATCGACGAGTGCGTTTACGGCGCGGTTCGCGGTACGGACGGCGCAAACGAGCTTTCGGGCACTGACGGACTCGATATACTGTACGGTCTGGGCGGCAACGACGTTTTGAACGGCGGCGCGGGCAACGATCTGCTGATCGGCGGGGACGGCGACGATACGCTGAACGGCGGCGCGGGCGACGATTGTCTGCAGGGCAACGCGGGAAATGACACTTACGTTTTCGGCAAGGGAAGCGGAAACGATATTATAATAGATTTCGACGGGAAAAACGTTATCCACTTCGAGAACATTACCGCAGATATGCTGACGGTGACAGCCGTGAATGTAAAGGATTTTGATGACGACGTGCTTGTTACGGTTTCCGGCACGAACGACACGCTGACGATAAGGAATTATAAGACCGATAAGCGATACCGCAATTTCGAGCTGGATTTCGGCGGAACTAAGATGGATATCGACGATCCGAACAGCCCGTTTTCGCATATCGCTGTCTAGGAAAAATCGGCTTATCCTACAACGGAGGTTTTTATGGATTGTTTATTCTGCAAAATAATCGCGGGAGAGATACCCTCGACAAAGGTCTTTGAGGACGAAAAGATACTTGCGTTCCGCGATATCGCGCCGCAAGCTCCCGTTCACATTTTGGTTATTCCGAAGGAGCATATCGGCGGCGTTGACGAGCTTAACGAGGATAATTCCGCAGTGTTATCGCATATTTTCTCGAAAATCGCAGAGATCGCAAAGCAGGAGGGGCTTTCAAACGGCTACCGCGTAGTTTCCAACGTCGGAGAACACGGCTGCCAAAGCGTCCGCCACCTGCATTTCCACATTCTCGGCGGAAAGCAGCTCGGCGGAGATATGGTATGAAGCTGACCGAACAGCAGCTCGGCGCGGATATCAAGGCAAGTAAGCTCGCGCGGATATATTTTTTATACGGCGAGGAGGATTTCCTTATCCGTATGTATGCCGATAAGCTGATGGCGCTTGCCGTTCCCGATGAGGTACGCGAGATGAACCTCGTGAAATATATGCTTGTGCCGGGGGCTGATAAGGGCTTGCGCGAAGACCGTCCGCCAAGCATCGACGAGCTTTCGGGATTTGTGGACAGTATGCCGTTTTTCGCGGAGCGAAAGTGTGTGCTTTTGAATAATTTCGATCCCGATATGCTTGAAAAGGACGAGTTTGACGATTACCTCAAGCTTTTGGGCGACATTCCCGAAACGAGTGTTGTAATAATCACGCGCGAGAATACCGGGGACGATCCGAAGAAGTTCAAAGAAAAGCTCGGCAAGGCGAAGATGAAAAAGCTCATCGAAACGGCGGACAAGTGCGGAGTGGTCTGTGAGCTTGAGCGGTTTTCCGAGGCAAAGGTCGAGGGAATGGCCATCACAAAGTGCCGCCGTGCGGGCTGCGAGCTGTCGAACGAAAACGCGGCGTATCTTGCCGACTGCGTTGGGGGCTCCTTGTCGCTTTTGCAGACCGAGATAGAAAAGCTGTGCGAATACCGCCAAAGCGGCGAGATAACCCGCGAGGATATTGACGCGCTTGTCCCTAAGCGTATCGAAAGCAACATTTATGAGCTTGCGAAGGAACTTACCGGCGGACGCGTCGGAAATGCCCTTGAGATACTTCGCGCGCTGTTTATCAATCGTGTTGAGCCTATTATCATTATGTCGGCGCTTTCGGGGCATTTTGTCGACCTTTACCGCGCCAAATTGGGTCTTGAGGCAAAAAAAACTTATTCCGACGCGGCGGCGGCTTTGAATTATGGGAATAGGGCGTTCGCTATGAGAAATGCTTACGGCGCGGCAAAGCGGTTGTCGGAGGAGTATCTCGCGGATTGTATCGCGGTATTGTATAACGCGAACAAGCTGCTCAATTCCTCAAAGGCGGACGATCGCCTTATTATCGAGCAGGCAATAGTAGAGATAAATCAGCTTACAACAGCTAACGGATAACAGTTTGTGCGTCGGTTATGCCGCGCAGCGAAAACTTGCTGTCGACTGTTATCGGAGGGCATATGATAAAGATCAAACAGGCGGTTCTCGTTGAGGGGAAGTACGATAAGATCCGGCTTTCCAATATTGTGGACGCGGTTATAATACCCGTTCACGGCTTTTCGGTATACCGCGACAGAGAAATGGCTGAGCTTATCAAAACGCTCGCCAAAACGACGGGTATCGTTATCCTCACCGACAGCGACAGCGCGGGCTTTCAGATACGCAATAAGATAAAGGACCTTGCAAGCGGAGGAGCGGTGACGCACGTTTATGTTCCGGATATCGCCGGCAAGGAAAAGCGCAAGCGGGAGCCTTCAAAGCAGGGGCTTCTTGGTGTCGAAGGGATATCGGACGAGATAATTATTGAGGCTTTCCGCAAGGCGGGAGTACTTGCAGAGCGAACCGACGATCCCGAAGACCCGATAACAAAAGCGGATCTGCTGGAGCTGGGACTTATCGGCGCGGAAAATTCCGCGCAAAAACGCGCAGAGCTTCAGCAAAGGCTGGGTCTGCCGCAGCGGCTTTCGGCGAATATGCTGCTTGAGATATTAAATGTTTCATATACAAAAGAACGGTTTTTAGAGGAAGTGAAATAATGGTTTTTTCGGGGCTTACGTTTATGCTCGCGTTTTTGCCTATTATCCTGATATTATATTACATCGTACCGAAAAAGGGAAAAAACATCGTTATCCTGATAAGCGGACTTCTGTTCTATTCGTGGGGCGAGCCGCTTTATGTGCTTGTGATGATAATCAGCACGTTTATCGATTACACAGCGGGCAGGATAATGGATAAGCAGGACGACAAGCCGAAAGCAAGGAAGATATGCCTTTTGGTGTCGATACTTATGAATTTAGGTCTGTTGGGTATATTCAAGTATTCGGATTTTCTTGTGGGCTCGATTAACAGCTGGTTCGGTCTGGAAATAAAAAATCCGTTTGTGACGCTGTTCAACGCGATATTCGGCGGATTTACCGGAAAGATCGAAAATCTGCCGATGCCTATTGGAATAAGCTTCTTCACGTTCCAATCTATGAGCTACACTATTGATTTGTACCGCCGTAAAATCAAAGTGCAGAAGAGCGCGGTGAATTTTATGGCGTTCGTGACCCTGTTCCCGCAGATAGTCGCGGGACCTATCGTGCGCTATGAGGACGTACAGAACGAGCTTGATGAGCGTTCCATAACCGAAAGTATGGTGGGTGAGGGCATTTCGCGCTTTATAACGGGCTTGGGCAAGAAGGTGCTGATAGCGGATAATATCGGCGCGTTATGGGATTCCGTAAAGGCGCTCGATCCGTCAAGCCTTTCCGTTACGGCGGCGTGGCTGGGGATACTCGCTTTTACGTTTCAGATATTCTTCGATTTTTCGGGCTATTCCGATATGGCGATAGGTCTTGGGAAGATGATGGGCTTCAAATTCCCCGAAAACTTCAATTACCCGTATATGTCCAAAAGCATCAGCGAATTTTGGCGGCGCTGGCATATGACGCTGGGTGGGTGGTTCAAGTCTTACGTTTATTTCCCGCTCGGCGGTTCAAGGAAGGGCTTGCCGCGCACCGTGGTAAATCTGCTTATCGTGTGGACGATAACCGGCATATGGCACGGCGCTTCCTGGAACTTTATGCTTTGGGGCGCGTATTTCGGCGTACTTATAGTGCTTGAAAAGCTGTTTCTCGGAAAGTGGCTTGAAAAGCTGCCCGGATTTTTCAGTTGGCTGTATACGTTCGTGCTGGTGGTTATCGGCTGGGTGATGTTCGATATCGTTCCTGCGGGCACGGTGGATATAGGCGAGGTCTTCGGGCGGATATTCGGTTATGTGGGTGCGATGTTCGGCGCGAACGGCGTATTTACAAACAGCTTCGCTGCCAACGCTATCGTGAACTACGGCGCGATATTCGCATTGGCTATCCTCGGCAGCTCCGACGTGATAAAGCGCATCTGTAATTTCATAAAGGAAAAAGCGCCGAAATGGACGCTTTACGGCTACCCGATCGTTCAAACGGGAGTGCTTGTGATGAGCATAGCGTTTATTACCACGTCAAGCTATCACCCGTTTTTGTATTTCAACTTTTAAGGAGGGAGAGTCGTGAAGGAGTTTAAAATGACGCCGCATAAGCTGATGATAGGGCTGTTCGCGCTCGTGTTGTGCGGAACGTCTCTTATGACGGCAGTGCTCCCCAAAAAGGAGAAAAGCGAGAACGAAAACCGTATGCTGGCGCAGTTCCCGACGATAGTGAACAGCAAGAAGCTCGAAACCGCGAAAAATCCTGCGGACGTGTGGAATTCAGTCAAGTGGAAGTACCTGAACGACCGCACGGGCAACGCGTTCAAGGACGATTTTGAAACCTATTTGTGCGATCATCTGGCGGGTCGCGAGGGTTGGGTGAAGTTCTCAAACGGCATACAGAGATTTTCCGGCAAGCAGGAGATAAACGGCGTATACACGTTCAACGGCAGAATGATACAGACGTTCAAGGGATATGACACGGAGCTTGTCGACGCTTCGATAAACGCAATAAACGGCTTTGCAAAGCGCTTTCCCGAAAAACAGATGTATATGATGATAGCTCCTACGGCGCAGGAGTTTTGTATGAACAAGATACCGTCGTATGTCGGGCTTGCGTCCGAGAAGTCATTTATCGACGATTGCTATAAAAAGCTTCAGAACGTCACCGCGATAGACTGTTACAGTTTCCTCGCGGGCAGTGCCGACGAGTATATCTACTACCGCACCGACCACCATTGGACCAGCCTCGGAGCGTTCCGCGCGTATCAGTCGGCGGCAAAGTCGCTGGGCTATGCGGCATATGGTTACAAAGCGTTCAATATCGAAACGGTAAGCGGCGATTTTCAAGGAACACTTTACAGCAAAACGCTCGATGACAGTATAACTCCCGACAGCATAGAATACTATACGCTCTCCCAAAACGAGCCGACCGTTAAGATGATCTGCATAAACGGCTCGGAGGTGAAGGAATACGACACCCTTTACGTCCGCGATTTTCTTGAGGAAAAGGACAAGTATTCAAGCTTTACGGGAAGCAACGTGCCGATAGTTACGATCGAAACGGACGTTGAAAACGATAAGTCGCTGCTTATCGTCAAGGACAGCTACGCGCACTCGCTCGTTCCTTTTTTGTCAAAGCATTACAAACGGATAACTATGGTGGATATGCGTTATATTCACACAGGTTTGGACACGCTCATTAAGCTTGACGATTATTCACAGGTGTTGTTTATGTTCAACGCGATCTCGTTCTCCGAGGACGTCAGCCTTCCCGCGCTGGGACTTACGCGGTGACGCGCGAGCTGGAGCTTGCCGTGACGAACGGCGAGGACGGAGAAACGGCGGGCGGCTTTTTGCGAAAACAAGGTTTTTCGCGCAAGCTGATCACAAAGCTTAAGGCAAGCGGCGGGCTTACCCGAAACGGTAAGTTGCTGCGCACTGTCGACAGGGTTTCGGCCGGTGATACGGTGCGCGTTTGCATAGAGGACAGCGGCGATGTCGTCCCCAACCCCGACGTTAAGGCGGCGATTGTTTTCGAGAATGAGGACTTGGTGGTGTTCGACAAGCCGCCGAATTTGCCCGTCCACCCGTCTATAGTTCACTATGCCGATACCTTGGGGAACTTGTACGCCGCGCTCTACCCGAACAGCGCGTTCAGACCGATACACAGGCTGGATAAGGACACCTCGGGGCTTGTGGCGTGCGCGAAGAACAAGCTCGCGGCGTCGGTTCTTGCCGGAGCGGTCGAAAAAACGTATTATGCGGTCGTGGACGGCGAGATACCGCAGAGCGGCGAGATAAACGCGCCCATCGGCAGAGTGGACGGCAGCATAATAAAGCGTGAGGTGCGCGCGGACGGACAGCGCGCTGTTACGCTCTATAAGCCTCTGCTTATAAAAAACGGCAGAACGCTGCTTGAAATAACGCTTATAACGGGACGCACACACCAGATACGCGTACATTTCGCGCATATCGGCTTTCCGTTGTGCGGCGACGAAATGTACGGCGGCGACCGTTCCGAGATACGGCGGCAGGCACTGCACTGCGGTAAAATGCGCCTTAAACTGCCGGTTTCGGGCGAGGAGCTTACGATAGAAAGCCCGGTTCCGTCCGATATTGCGAAACTTCTTGAATAAAGATGCAATACAAATAAGGAATATAGGACTTGTGTTCTTCGGAAAGCGGCTCGAAAAATGTCGTTTTTGATGCGCGGATATCCCGTGATGATCATTTTTACACACAAACAATTGTAATGTTGTCTAAAAAATCAAAAAAAATCTGTCATATTTTTAGAAAATTTACAATAGTACTTGATTTCTTTGAAAGTATATAGTATAATAATATTTGGATAACTATGCAATGCTTTGTTGCGAAAATAAAAAATGATAAGGGTTTGATGCGTTTGATATTCGGAAGCAAGGTGATCAAGGTCGAGGTATTGGACGAAAAAGGAAGTATCCTGGTCACATCTGAAAAGGGCTTTACGCTTCCCAAAGATATGTCGTCCGAAGAAGACGCTATCATAATGATAAAGGGCAAAGGCTTGACGAAGCTTGACCGCAATACGATAGTTTCGGTGGTGACGACTGCCAAAAGCGCGGACAGAATAAAGTATACGGGAGCTGTTTCGGTATCTACGGATACACAGATGAATATAAAGGTTCTGCACAACAATGATACACAGCTGCTTCAGGAGCGGCGCAGATACTTTAAGGTAAAGGTCAACGAACTCGGACGCGCACTGTTTTATGTGCGGGACGATAAAACGATACGCTTTGACGAGCCTGTCAATGTGACGATAAAGGATATTAACGTCGGCGGTATCTTCGTCAGCTGCACGGATTGTGAATTTATTGAAGGCGATCTTATATGCTTTGATATCTATCTGGCGGCGGATTCCGTGCTTAATATGGCGGCGCGCGTATTGAGGGTTCAGCGTGACGCCGACGGCGGAATTATGGGTTATGGCTGTGAGTTCCACGGCATAACGGCGGCGCAGGAGGACGCTATAGGGAGATTTATCCTGAAGGCTCAGTCGAACCAGCGCGCAAAAGAGAGCGGCAACGGGCTGCTCGGATAAACTTACATATTTTAGCGGAGTGACGAAATTGCTTTCGCGATATAAATATCAGCTAGGGGGATGAAAGATGAAAAAATCAAGTTTGAAGTTTGGACTTATCGGCGTGCTGCTTGTTTTCGCGATAGTTCCCGTCCTTGTTTTGGGTCTTGTGGGAACGTTTTCGGTCATCGGATATTCCGATAACGTGAGAATCGGCGAGCTTACCGATGTGTCCTTGTCGAAGGCGGGCGCAATAAACACCGTGCTCGAGAGCTATCAAGCAAAGGCGACGGGTCTTGCGAAGATGGACAAAGTCGTTTCAAGCGCAAAGTACAACGGCACGGACAGTTTAAATGAGCTGAAGGCCGTTTCAGACAACAGCGGCGACATCTATGATGCGCTTATAATTGATAACAACGGCACTGTTGTGGCGTCTTCTTTGGGCAAGGAAACGGGTACGTTTGAAAACTTCAGCGCGGACAATATGCCTGTGGTATCGGGAATTTTGACCTGGGAGAAATACGGGTTCGATACGTTCTTTGTTTCGCACGAGATATATGCTAACCCGGATGAAAAAACAGGCGGTCTTTTGGGGTATGTTTGTCTTGTAATATCTCCCGAAGCGGAGGGCAGCAGTCTTTTCCAGGCTCTCAGCGGAAAATATCTTGACGGAAACGCCGATTTCGTGCTTGTGGATTCCGAAGGCAATATGCTGAATTTTGAGGGCAGCGGCAAGATAATGAAGGCATCCGAGGCGGATTCCGCGTTTGTATCCGATGCAAAGAAGATCTTTGATAATGTTGAAACGACAACGTCCGATAAGGGCGCGTCGGATAAGGTGTACACCAAGAAGAGCGGCAAATATGCATATGCGGCCGGAGCTGTTCCCAACGTTCCCTCGTGGAGATGGGTGGGCGTTGCGAACGCAGGCAGCTTCTCTTCGTTCACCTCAAGAACCAATATCGTCGTTTGGGTAGTTGTCGTTATTTCCGCGCTGTTGGCTTCGGGCGTAGGCTTTGTGATCGTCAACAAGTTCGTTGGAAATATGCACGGTATGCTCAAGAAGATGAACAACATCAACTTTGATGAAGGTCTTTCCTCAATGCGGTTTGATGTTAAAAACGACAAGAGCGAGCTTGGTATGATACAAAGCTCCTTTAATGAGTTCATTGATGAGGTAAACCTCAACAGTCAGCGATACCGCACTATCGCGAACCTGTCCGATAATATGCTGTTCGAGTGGGATTTCCATAAGGAGAGTATGTACGCTTCGGATAACCTGCTTGCCAAGTTTGATATTGATCCCGCACAGGCGGCGCTTGCTAACGGAAGATTTTTGGACTCCTTAATGAACGATGAGGATTCCGATAAATACAAGCGGGATATCAATGTGCTTCTAAAAAACAAATCAAATTTCTCCGCTGAATATCAGCTTCTTACAAAGAGCGGCGCGACTATTTGGGCATCGGTTTCCGCTACTTGCATAACCGATCGACTTAACGAGCCGTTGCGTGTTATCGGTGTCGTTACGGATATCGACAACGAGAAGAAGATGGAAATGCAGCTTTCAGAGCGTGCAAGCTTTGATTTCCTCTCACAGCTCTACAACAGAAGTACATTCGTCAGAATGCTTAAAACCGAGATTGACCGCAGAGGTTTCAATAAGATTGCAACGATGTTTATCGATGTCGATGACTTTAAGTTCATTAACGACCGTTACGGACATACCGTCGGCGATGAGGTCATTCGCTATGTGGCGGATACTATCCGAAAGAAGGTCGACGACCGCGGCGGATTTGCGGGACGTTTCGGCGGTGATGAGTTTGTTCTGTGCTTTACCGATCAAGATGATATTGCGAATGCAGAGCAGATAGCGATGGATCTTATTGACGATCTGTATATGGGACACACTACGGAGACCGGTGTGCTTATCAATGTAAGAGCGTCCATCGGTATATCCTACTGTCCGGAGCATACGGAAGACGTAAACGAACTGCTGTCGTTCTCCGACACCGCAATGTACTTCGTAAAGAAGAACGGTAAAACCAACTACCACGTTTATGTTCCGGAGGACAGCGAATCGGGCGAGTACATCAATCCCGAGGGATTTTGATACAACACACGCAAGCAAGATATATGTTAAGGGCGCGCGGGGAACTTCGCGCCCTTGTTTACTAAAATGCTGGAGGAATTGTTTTGGCAAAGGTAATTGCTGTTACTAATCAAAAAGGCGGCGTCGGGAAGACAACCACCTGCTGCTCGATCTGCGGCGAGCTTGTACGGCTCGGATATAAGGTTCTGGCAATAGACCTCGATCCGCAGGGAAACCTGAGCTTCAGCTTGGGTATAGAAACAGACGACAACTTCACTATCTACGACGTGATGAAGGGAAACTGCGAGATTTCCGACGCGATAATAAGCGGAGATGTGTGCGATGTTGTGCCGTCGAATATTCTCCTGTCCGGTCTCGAGCTGGAGATGACGGGCGTTGGGCGCGAGTATGTGCTGCGGGAGCAGCTTTCCGCGCTTGCGAAAAAGTATGATTATATCATTCTCGATACGCCGCCCGCGCTTTCGGTGCTGACGATCAACGCGTACACGGCGTCGGACGAGCTTGTTATCCCGATGCTCTGCGAGATATTGTCGCTTCAAGGAATAGCGCAGTTAAAGCAGACCATCTTCGCGGTAAAGCGGTATTACAACAAATCACTTTGCGTTCGCGGAATATTGCTGAATAAATACAATCCGCACTTCACGCTGACAAAGGACGTTGAGGATATCGCGCAGGTGATAGCCGAACAGCTTGGCACCACCATATTTAAGACGAAAATAAGCGCTTCGGTGGCGATAGCGGAGGCGCCCGCGCACGGGGAGAGCATAATTACTTACAGTCCCAAAAGCAAATCCGCGGTGGAGTTTAAAGCGTTTGTAAAAGAGCTTATCGAGCCGCACAAGAAGAAGGCGAACAAATAAAAATGAGCGGTAAAACACGCAAAGCAAAATCGAATACAAGGACTGCCGAGCGAAAAAAGCCGACCAAATCCACGGAGAAGGCAATACCCGAAATAAAGCTTGAGCGCAGCAACAAAACGCCGCAGGTAATGAAGCTGTTGGAGCAGGACAAAAGCTCCTCAAATCCCGTGATACTCGCGGGGAAGAGCCGCATACCGCGTCAGCTCAGCGGCAGAGAGCCGCTTTCGAGGCTGATGAGGCGCGAGATGGGCGAAGAGTTTTCCGATGTGGACGGCACGGTCGTGGTAAATCTCACGCAGCTTTCCATTGAGTACGCCGCGCCCGAAATACTCGACCGCTTTAACGCCTGCAGCTGCGATAAGTGTGTCGAAGAGTTCTCACGCATAATAATTCCGCGCGTTCCTATGCGGTTTGCGCGGATAAGCAAGGCTTCGCAGCGGCGCGGCTCGCGCGAGCTGACCGAAAGAATGGA
>DILZ01000110.1:0-2637 GCA_002425305.1 Ruminococcaceae bacterium UBA5579 | reverse complement strand
GAGCTTATCGGTAACAAAAAACGCTGCTTTCACGATGAATAATTTGGAAAGTTTACTGTTGATTTTTTGAAAGAATTGTGGTATAATATTCTAGTTAGAGTTTTTAGCAGCTATATTTAATAGCAAGGGAGAAGCTGATTTAATGACGTTTTCCCCGCCTCCGGCGGGGAAAAACGCATAAAATAAAACTTAAATTTTTATAAGGGTCATTTAATCAGCATATCCCAAGGATCAACAGGAGAGGGATTATGGCAGTTGATATAGGAATAGATCTTGGCACAGCAAACATCATCATCACGGTCGCGGGAAAGGGGATCGTCCTCAACGAACCGTCCGTAGTGGCATATGACCGCAAGAAAAAGGCAGTCGTGGCGGTTGGAAGCGAAGCGTATAAAATGATAGGCAGAACGCCCGAATACATCGTGGCGGTGCGTCCGCTCAAGGACGGCGTTATCTCCGATAACGATATGACGCAGGCGATGATAAAGGAGTTCATCAGTATGGTGAATGATGGACTTATGGCAAGACCGCGCGTTATTCTTTGCGTGCCAAGCTCCGTCACCGATGTGGAGCGCAGAGCGGTCGTTGAGGCGGCGCTTTCGGCGGGCGCGAGAAAGGTATTCCTGATAGAAGAGCCGATAGCCGCTCTTCTCGGCGCGGGCATAGATATCTCAAAGCCGAACGGAACAATGGTCGTGGATATCGGCGGCGGTACTTCCGATGTGGCAATCGCGTCATTCAACGGGATAGTGCAGTCGCGCTCCGTAAAAATGGCGGGGAACAAGTTTGACGCGGCGATAATCCGTATGGTCACGCAGAAATATAAGATACTGATAGGCGAAAAGACCGCCGAAAAAGCGAAGATAGAGCTTGCGAACGTGTTCAACCCAACGGGCGCGAAGAAAATGATAATCCGCGGAAGAAATCTTCTGAAAGGTCTGCCCGAGAGCCTTGAGATCACCGATTATGATATGTACGACGCTTTGCACGACAGCGCGATGGAGATAGTGGAGCAGATAAAGCTCGTGCTGGAAAGCACTCCGCCGGAGCTTGTCGGAGATATACTCAGCAACGGGATATTGCTTACGGGCGGCGGCGCTATGCTGGGCGGTCTGGCAGAGCTTATTACGGACAGAGTCGGCGCGCCGTGCTTTGTCGCGGATAATCCTATCGAGTGTGTAGCGCGCGGCGTTGACATAGCGTTCACTATGTCGGACGATCTGCTTGACGGCTTCGAGCAGGTGCAGCTTTATAATTTCCGTTAATAAGCGTTTTGGCGGCTTCAAATCCGAAGCCGCCAATTAGTTGTTGGTGAATAGTAGCTAGTTGTTAGTGAATATCGGTTCGTTTTTAATAACTAACAACTAACTACTATTCTCTATTAAACTATATTCTAAAGCGTTCTTCTCCGCAAAGCTCGATGATCTCTTTAAGAATGATATCGGCGGCGTTTGATTTGCGCATTTTGGCAGCGTTTTCCTCCATAAGCCGCAGCAGCGCCGTGTCGGAATACAGTCTTGATACCTCGTCAACGAGCTTTGCCTTCGTGAGATCCTTGTCCTCAATAAGCACAGCCGCGTTCTCGTTGACCAACGTCATCGCGTTGTAATACTGATGATTCTCTGCAGCGGCAGGATAAGGCACAAGAACAGACGGTCTGCCTATTTCGGTAAGCTCCGTTATCGTCATCGCGCCCGCGCGTGAGATTATCAAGTCCGCCGCGCACATACAGGTATACATATTATCTATATATTCCTTGAACATCAGATGCTGCTTGTCCTCGCGGACATTCGCCTCCTTCAGCGCGTTCAGGAACAGTTCCTTGTTCTTGCCGCCGTAGGAATGTATATGATTTATCTCTCCCGTTTTCTGCTCCCAAGCAATAAGCTCGGCGACCGCTTCGGTTATCTTGTTCGCCCCGAGACTTCCCCCGAACGACAGAACGGTGAAGCAATCGGGCAGCCCAAGACGCTCCCGAGCCGCCTTGCGCTCCTCTATCGGTATATTCGTGCGCAGAGGATTTCCAGTGACTATGCACCGCGACGGGTCTTTAAGATACTTTACCGCGTCCTCCGTGGCGAGTAACACCTTGTCCGCCTTATCGGAGAGCAGCTTTGTTGCCGCACCCGGATAGGAATTGCTCTCGTGCGTGACCGTCTTTAATCCCAACGCGACAGCCTGACGCAGAACCGTTCCCGTGACATAGCCCCCCGTCCCGACCGCCAATTCGGGCTTGAACTCCTTGATGATCTTCCTCACGGCTATTTTCGCCGAGATCAGATAGCGATACGCCGCCTTTACGTTCCTTACGATCGAGTTCGGCGAAAAGTCGCGCTGAAACCCCGACATCTCCACGCCTCTGAAATCATACCCCGCCTTTGTCACAAGGCGGCTCTCCATTCCGTTTGGCGTTCCTACAAACAATATCTCCGTTTCGGGGAACACCTCTTTCATCTTATCGGCTATCGCGAGCGCGGGATTGATATGCCCCGCAGTTCCGCCCGCCGCAAATATAACCCGCATTTCAGCCTCCTTATTTAAAAAGATTTTCAAAATTCCGCCAGCGTAGCGCAACGGAGCGAACGAAGTGAGCGGAGTGAGCATACGGTGGCGGAATTTTGAAAATCTTTTTAAATA
>DILZ01000122.1:19066-21345 GCA_002425305.1 Ruminococcaceae bacterium UBA5579 | reverse complement strand
GAGCATATCGTCCAATCGGATGAGCCGCAGGATTATACGGGAAAGCTGTTAATTCTCCGAGATACCTCTCTGGAAGCGCAGGATGCGCCGCAACAAAGGGCAACAGGCGGCATTACATCTTCATTTCGGGCGAATCATTCTGCGTCTGCTCCTGCTCCGCAGTAAGCTGCTCGAGCTTTTCCCTCGCCCAATCGGGAATATGCTCGTCGGCGATCACGCCGATAAAGTCCTGACGATAAAACTGCGTTTTTTCACCGTCCGACAAAAACTGTCCGTACACCTTGCGTCCGCTTGCGGTCGGGGAACAACCGAAGCCTCCGTCAGCCAGAAACAACTGATTTTCGGGAGTCCGATATTCCTCTTCCAGAGAGGTATCTCGGAGAATTAACAGCTTTCCCGTATAATCCTGCGGCTCATCCGATTGGACGATATGCTCTCCCGAAAATAAATTTAATTTCGCGTACATTTTCCGAACATCACTCGCCAGCCCGTCAACGATGCAGCTATGGGAATTCAGCGCGAACTCGTAATTATGCCGATCCTGTGAGATGTTAAGGCTTTTCGCCCATTTCCGGTTCTGCTCACTAAATCTGCCGTCGCCCTTACGCTCCAAGAGCGTGCCGGCAATTACCCACATTGTTCGATCATATCCGAATTCCTTGATAGCATTTTCGCAGCACTCATCGGGCAAGCGAAAGCCGTCAAATTTCTCCCTGACCTGTTCGTCAAGGAAATCCCGACAGCGGATATTCTCTTTTTGGCTCTCACGCCAAGCGTCAAGCTCACCGTCACGCTTTGCCGTTTCAACCGAATATCTATACAAGGGTTTCATCATAGCCCTCCTGTTCGCACATCGGTAAAACGCCGTGAGACTTCAAAAAGTTATAAAGGAATATCCTGCCTTTCTGCGTCCAGCAGGTGTGCATGACCGCTTTGTCCTCGTCGATGGTGTAGGTTCTGCTCTGCGTGTAGCCAAGATTTGCGTATTCTGCGTAAAGCACCCACGAGTTCCGCAGGGAATACTGAATTCCGTATTCGTGCAGCATTCTGTTGAACGCAATCGCCGTCATGCCGTAGTCCTTTGCGATCTGCGTTACGGGGACAGAGTTTTTGCTTTGCAGAATGCGGTCATAATATTTTGCCTTTACTGAAAGGAAAGCGTTTTCTTCTTCGAGCTTTCTGCGCTTGTCCTGCTCGTCCGCAAGCGCGGTGAGCAGCTTTGCCAGCTCGCGCGGATCGCTCATGGTTTTGTGCAAGGTTTCCGCTGTGAAGTATGCTCCGTGCTTTCTCAAAGAGGGGAGAACCTCGGAGGTTACCCAGCGCTTGAACTTTTTCGCGCTCGGCAGCTTGCTCGAAAGGATAAGGCTGTATAAGCCGCTTTCGTTGATGATAACAGCATTACTTTTGTATTCAGAACCTGTGCACTGAATCAGTGCGGTGGTTTTATCCTCATTATCAACGTGTGCTTGAATTGCATTGCGTGGTGCTGAGTAACCGAGCACTACCGCAATATCTTTGCCTACAAACCACGGCTCGCCGTCAATATTCAGCGTTCTGATCTCGCCGAATTCCTCATGCTTAAAGAGGATTATTTCATTTTCAGTCATCGTCAGCCTCCTGTACGATCACGCGTCCATCCTCGGTGTAAACCTCGAGAACGCTGTCCGCGGGAATACCCGCTTCCGCAAGAATATTCTGCGGAATTTTCAGCTCGTCGGGAGCGTCGCAGTCAATCGTGACCGTAACCCTGTCATACGGTACGAGCGCGAGGATGTCCCTCAGCTGCGACGACATCTTGATGTTTCCGTTCTTCGTAATTCTGCTGTTAAATGTCACCATAATTGTCCTCCATTTCGAAAAGTGAAATTTGCTGATTGGTATTCAGCCTTTCATTCAAGTCGTAGTTGGCTATGAGCAGTTCTCCGAACATACTGCCGCCGTCAAACCGCTGACGGATATTGTTCAGCCGTTCGTAGCTGTACATTTCGTAGCCGCCGTACAATTCGCGTATCTCGGGGCAGTCATTGTATGAAACAAGGAATTTTCCCGAAATGTTTTTCAGTGAATCCCGTAAACGCTCATGATCGGCGGTTTTAAAGCCGACATTTTCATAATAGCTCTCGGTCGAGAAATACGGCGGATCGCAATAAAAAAAGCTCACCTCGCTGTCCTGCGCTGAGATGAGTTTCTCAAAATCCTTATTCTCAATCACGACCTTTTGCAATCGCCGTGAAGCCTGTTCGATAAGCGGAAAGTTTCCCCACATGGAATGTGGCTTG
>DILZ01000122.1:13160-19058 GCA_002425305.1 Ruminococcaceae bacterium UBA5579 | reverse complement strand
TAACGGATAAGCTGATAAAATTCCGCCGCGCGCTGCACATCGCCAATCTCCGCTTTCTCGCTGATGATATGTTTTATGCGGTCGAAGTCCTCGCGGCAGTTCAGCACGAACCGCAGTTTTTCAATCAGTTCCGAACTCTTATCCCGAACGCAAGAATACAAATTCGAGATATTGCTGTTGAAATCGTTGAATATCTCATGATCGTTGCCCGGCGACTTTCCAAAGAGTATCCAGCCACCGCCGCCGAAAACCTCGATATATTTTTCGTAATATATCGGGAATCTCGGAATGATTATGTCGCGGCTGCTTTTCTTGCCGCCGATCCAACTCATAAAGCGGGCGCGGACGAGGGTATTGTTCTTGCCGCCGATCCAGCTCATAAAGCTGTTCAGATTCATCACCTCCTCGTGCATTGCCGTAAAACAGCGGTAATGCCCTTATCCGAGGTGACCAATCAACATATATTCAATTTGGAGTTGTACGCATTATCTGCCTTCGGCAGAAAAAGCTCACCTTGAACGCAGGCGTTCCGCTGTTTCACAGGCGAACACAATTATTTGTTACATGGTCTGCTCCATCACGGGAGCGGGATTTGCGAACTCATCGAGTGTCATGTTTTCGCCGAGATAGTTATAATCGTCATCGTTAAGCACGATTCCCTCGTTCGCACCCTCGATAGGTTCGCGCGTGACCACCGTTCCCCAATGGTTGACCATTACGAATTTCCTCACTTCGGAAGGCGTTCCGTCGCAGTCATCACTGTCACGGAGGTCGTAAGCGTGAAGCCCCTCGGGGAGCGTCTTGCGGTCAATTCGCAAGCTCGTGAAAAGAGCGTCATGACCGAGTATCTCAAAACGTTCGTAGTCCGCTTCATTAGCGTTTATAGGTTTCATCCGTTCTCCTTATCCCAAGCCACGGTATCTATCTCTCGACCGTATTTCTCGTCAAACTCTTTCAGTCGTCTGCCGATAGCCTCGATAACCTTAGTTGTAACCGCATTTCCGGCTTGCTTATAAAGCTGCGCGTCGGACATTCCGAGTGCCGCCACTTTGTGAAACTGCTCATCGGTAAAGCCCTGCAATCGCCAGCATTCAATCGGCATGAGCCGTCTTATTCGACCGCAATGCACGATGCCATGTCTGTCGGTCACCGTAATGGTGAACATCGGCTCTCCGGGGTCTTTGATCCGTCTGCCGTTCTGCCACGTTGTTTCCTTGAACGGATTGATGATCGGCTGCGGTTCTTCAACGAGTACGGCGGAATGCTCTCCGCGGTGATTACTTACTCCGCTGTCCTGCCGTGCCGTAATGCAACGCGCCGTGTCCGTGATCGCCGGATCGGGATTCTGGTCGATAAAATACAACCCGGTTTTGCTGCTAACTCCACCATCTCCGCTGCATTGGGTAACCGCATCTCCGCTTGTCAAGTACACTCGTCTGCCTTGCGATCCGCCGTTTATAAGCAGCCGGAGATCTTTCTTGTACTGCGTTCCGAAAGCCAATATTTCGAGGGGACTTCGCTCTCCAAAATATCCGACAATGAACACCCGTCGGCGGGACTGTCTGACTCCGAAATTTTTGCTGTCAAGCACGCGCCAGCATACGCTATACCCCAATTCGCAAAGCGTGTCAATGATTTTTGCGAAACAGTATCCTTCTTGCGCACTGAGCAGACCGGGAACATTTTCAAAGATAAAATACCGAGGTCGCTTGGCTTCAAGGATTCTTGCGAGCTCAAAAAAGAGAGTACCCCGCGGATCAGCGAACGATAAGCGTCTGCCCGCATTGCTGAATGGCTGGCACGGAAATCCTCCAACGAGCAAATCAAAATCTTTAAGGTTTTCCGTATTGATTTTCGTGATGTCGCTATAAAAATCCTCTCCTTTCGTGTCGTACATGGCTCTGTAAGCCGCCGCAGCGTGCCTGTCAATTTCGCAAAAGCCGATACATTCAAAGCCTCCGGCTCGCTCCAAGCCGCTGCGGAATCCTCCGATGCCCGCAAAGCAGTCAAAGAATTTAATTGCTATAATATCACTCCCATCTGTTATTTTTCTTTGTCCGATTTACATCGACAATTTCGGCTCCTGCGACTCCGTCTGCTCCGAAATCTTATGGAAGCTGTCCACCTCGGGGCAAATTCCGAACGACCTGCCGTTATCGAATTTGCAATGCAAGGTGCCGATGTCGTCCACCGCAACTACCGTGCCTTTTGTTCCTGCGGGAATCGGTCGCGGATCGTCGCCCATTCGGTCAAGACAAATGCGAGTGCCGGGCGGGTACTGCTTTTTGTAGAACTCGATTTGTCCTCTGCTCATTGTTTTCATGCGTTCACCTCCCCTCATCGTGATTTTATGTTAAGGCATACGCCGTCACATACCGATATCTTTCATCGACTGCCCGTTCTGCATTTCAAGGTATTCTACGATCTCGCCGATCTCCTTGACCCCGTGAGCGTCCATTACATCAAGCGAGTCCACAAGCTGTTCGGAATCGATTTTCGCACCCTCGATTTTGAAGCACAGTTTATTCACATCGCTGATTTTATCGTCCTCGGAAAGCCTTTTGCAGATGCATTCCGCGGTCTTATCCCAATCAAAGGTCGGGTAGAAATCGAGATATATTTTTTCGCTGCAAGTAATCGGGATATCCTCGTTGATCCCAATGCTGCCCAGATGGTCGAAAAGCTCATCGGTCGGCATATCGAATTTCAGCGAGTTGTTCCCGTTCATAATAAAAAATCTTATCATACTCAATTCCTCCAATTCAGCATTTTAATATCGTTTCTTCGCAGCATTACTCCCGCGAAGATCGTCAGCACTGTGGGATCATCGATCAATGTCCAATCGCACAGCTCGCTCAAAGAAACATCCGAATCGCCGCTGTACACGGTTTTCGCCGCCTTATAAAGCGCGTAACCATCGGTAGATATTCCGCTTAAATCGATCAAGCCGAAATTCACCGCGTACCTTACAATCGCGCTTTTAGAGCGTTCCCATAAGAGCTTGTCCGCGGACAAAAGAAAGACCGCGGCAATAAACTCGCTGCGGTTGCTGTAATAATTTGAGTTTTTCGGAGAAACAAACTCCGTGAAGTTCCTTCTGTGAAAGTAATTTTTAAAGCGCACCATTATTATTCACCCCTTTCGGTGGTTATTTTTTTCGAGATCGCAATGTCCAGTTTTTTTACGAGTTTTTTCAGCAGCTCAGTCATATCCTCGTTCAATGTATCGTTCATTTCGGAAATGACGTAAACGCAGTAATAGAGCGCTTCCAGCTCCTCATCGTCAAAGATCCTCTCGCGGTCGACAAGACCCGAAAGTATCGCGAACTTCCCACGCGCCTTATCATAGCTTACAAAAAAATCGGGGTTTTCATCATCGCTCCAAACGACAAATTCAAACCCCGATATTCTTTCGTAGCGCGCTGCCATTTTGGCGTTTCCAACGCGATAAATAATTCGATATCCGTCCGAAAAATTCGGATCATTTATAGGCTCACCGTTTTCATAAGCCGTGCAGTAATTCAACACATTCGCGCACAACCTCTTAACGTGAAGTAATTTTTCATGTTCTTCTTTGGAAAGCAACGCCATTCCATCGATTTTCCCGCCTTTGATCTCGGCGATGTGTACGCCGTCATACGTCACGGAAATACTGCCGTTTCCCTCGCGATATATCGCTTTGCAGTCAAGTTCTTTGACACTGCGAATGATTTCTTTTTCAAATATATTCATTTTCCTCCCCCTTACATCGACATTTCCGGAGCTTCGTCCTGCTGCTGTTCGGGAAGACTCTCCGAGATTTTCTCGTTCAATTTCTGGAGATACTGACAATCTTCAAATCGGAGATCGCCGTTGTGTCTTGCGGTAAAATCCACGCACTTCCTGATCTGTTCAAGTTCTTCCGCGCTGAACAGCATATCCTTGTTGATAAGTCCCGACCGAGTTGCAAAATTTTCTTTTGCTGCCGAATAGTCGGAATAATAATTTCCTTGTGTAACACCCTTTCCGTCAAACGTGCGATCCCAGGTCACGAACTCAAAGCCGTAATCCTCATTATATTTTGCCGCCAAAACCGTACCGTTGAATTCCGCAAGACAGCGGTATTTTTCCGACAATCCATCTGCTTTGAGCGGCGCGGCTTTCGCATAGGCGGAACAAAAATCGTAAGCCTCTTTCATTATCTTATCAATTTGAGAATACGAATCGGAAGGACAGTTCTCGGGAACACGAAGCGATCCGTTTTCAAAGATTTTAACCGAAAAATTGTCGGCTGTTCGAACATTAAGGGAATCATCGCCTTTGGAAACGGCGAAGTCATTTCCTCGAAGCTGCCTTGTCACTTCCTTATTAAATATGCTAACAGGCTGCTCCTGTTTCATGCGTATGCCTCCGGATTTCAGCAGACTGTTCAATCCAAACAGGTCTTTTGTTTTTTCAACCTCAGAAATCTTCTCCGACCACTCATCGGAGATATCCCGAGTTGAATCTACCTCAACCTTACAGTCCTTTATGCTGTCCGCGCCGAGTCTGCAGAGCGCCTTTTTGATTGCGATATCCTCACACGGCAGTTCAACCAGCTCCGTCAAATCCGAATAACCGATTACGACCGCCGCGACCGAATTCGGTTCGCAATAGTAAGCGGGGAAGGTTGTTGCGTTGAATATTTCCTCAAACGGCACTTCCTCATTGACATATATTTTTCCGTACTCGGTGTCGATCCCGCTGCCTGATTCCAGGAGCTTCATGCCTTGCTCGGCAAGCCATTCGCTGTTGCTGTATTCGGCTTCGGAAAGCCCTCCGCGGACATTGAGCATATGAATATGCCCGATACGTTCGAGATCGTCCGTGTCCTCAATCAGCGTATACCGCGCAAGATTGTAGGTGAGGTTGATCATATTCTTCAATCCCCATCCCTCGCTGATCTCCGAACAGCTCAATACGGCAAGGTACTGCTTATACTCGCGCGAGTCCATTCCGTCAAGCCTTTTGCCAAGATAGTTTAGCGCGTCAAGACTGACCTCGCAGTCCTGCAGTATGGACAATTCGGCGGGTTCAATCTCTATAACCATTCCGATGGGAGCAAGATGCTCCGTGTTCATCCCAATCTCGCCGAGCTTTTTCGACAGCTCCGTTTCCGAACACGGAAACCGTATCTCCGTACAGTACGGGCTGTTCTGAATTGTTGCTTTGATCATGTTAATCCCTCCATTCCCATTTCGACATCTTCATCGGGTTCATCGGTCGAGGTTATATTGACGTACTCTCCGATGATTCCCAGCGCTTCCTCGTAGCTTCCGCTTTTGAAGACCTTTGCCGTCATCTCGGACGCTTCGTCCGATAAGCCGTTCCTTTTTAAGGTTCTTGACGCGATCCCGACAAGATTGAAGATGTTCCCGTCCTGTCCTATCAGCGGGCAGTCGGGTTTGGTCTGCTTGTTTTCGTTGTTCATTATGATTCCTCCGTAATTTTATTTCAAGCTCTGTCAAGGCTTGCTGACTGAATGGTTCTTCCGAACTTTGTCGGAAAATAAAAAAAGAGCCTGAAACTGCTTCTCATAAATAGAGAGAAACAATTTACAGGCTCTAATGCTTTTGTATTTATAATATGTGCAATCTGCACAGTTTCAACGGAAAAAATTTTGTTGATAAAGGGTTCAAATCACCCAAAAATCTATATTGTACTTTTTTGAGGCAATAAAAAAACGCATATGACTATCTTCTCGGTTGGGAGAAGACACTCATATGCGTTCTGTATACTTTATACAAAATATACCCTAAAATTTTGTATGGGGAGGGTTCAAGTCCACTTTTGTGTCGAAAATATCTGCGGAGCGTGAATCCTGTTTTTCAGAAGATTTATGCCCACAATCGGCTTTGCACAGCCGTTTGTGGGCATAATA
>DILZ01000122.1:9319-13141 GCA_002425305.1 Ruminococcaceae bacterium UBA5579 | reverse complement strand
AATTGAACCCCTGTCCGAAAACCCGTCCGGGCAACCTTCTCCGAGTGCAGTTTGTCGTTTGGTTCTCCCTCGCGCGAACGCCGACAAACAGGCTTTCGCGTTTGGCAGCCTTTAGTACAACCGAAGCTATAAGGCTATTCGCAACGGTCGTTCACCGCTGGTCGACGCCATATCCCCGCACGCGGTACTGCGGAGTATGACGGCAGCGCCTTAGGCAGCTGCTAAAACGAGATCGTCGTCTGCGTTTAAATTTAAGTTGCGACTATTAAAGTGATTTCGCCCTCACTACTCGCTTATTGCGCATCAGAATCCCCGTCGAAGCCTTTACGGACCCGATGATGCCGCAGCAAAAGTCAACGAACTCCGCTGTGGTATTACATTATAACACACAATGTTCGATTTGTCAAGGGCTTTAATAAAATTTTCTTTACGTCATCTGTAAGCGCAGCTCCTCCAATATCTTCCTCTCGCGGCGCGATACCTGAACCTGCGACATTCCCATTATCTGAGCTGTTTCGGACTGAGTTTTTCCGCGAAAATACCTAAGCGCGATAAGAGTGCGGTCGTTTTCGGAAAGACGTTCCAGACATTGCCGCAAAGCGATCCTGTCAATAAGAGCGTTTTCACCGCCATCTACCGGCACGTCAAGCTCGCCGCCCTCATCCGACGCCGTGAGTGATATTGTCGGCGCCGNNAGATAGCCTCTGCGGCGTCCTCTATCGATATCCCCATATATTCGGCAAGCTCGGAGAGCGTAGGCTCTGAGCCGCTTTTCATTAGCTCCTCGCGCGCCCGCTGTGCTCTCAGCGAAAGCTCCCTTAAGCTGCGGCTCATTTTTACCGCGCCGCCGTCGCGGAACAGCCTCTTTATCTCGCCTAAAATTACCGGAACGGCATATGTCGAAAAGCGCAGCCCGCGCGTTTCGTCAAAATTGTCGCAAGCCTTGACAAGACCCAGGCTGCCTGCCGAAAAAAGCTCCTCGTACTCTATGCCGCGCCCCCGAAACCGATTTGCCAGCGAGTGTACAAGCGGAATATTCGCCGCTATGAACTCATCTCTTGTCAAGCGGTCTTCCTCCGATCTTCTTTTCGAGAGTTACCGTCGTACCGTTCCCCGGAACGGAACGCACCTTCACCCTGTCCATAAAGCTCTCCATAACCGTAAACCCAAGTCCGGAGCGCTCCTCGTCTGCGGGCGCGGTCGTGAACATCGGCTCCATTGCCGCTTTTATATCCGCTATTCCCTTGCCCTTGTCCTTTATCCTTATGTACACCGTTCCGTTGTCGTACATCCTCATCAGCATTTCCACGTCGCCCTTGCCGTCCCTGTATCCGTGAACGATCGCGTTTGTCACCGCCTCGGACACTGCCGTTTTGACAGCTGCCGTTTCCTCGACGNNCTTCGGGTCGCACTGCAGCAAGAACGCCGCCGCAATGGAACGCGACAGGCTCTCGTTTTTTGACAAGGCAGGGAACACCGCCTTACATTCATTCTTCAATACCTTTTTCATCTTTACTCCTCGAACGATAATAAATTTTATCCGTATTTCGCTTATAGCGCGTTTGGCTGAGCCGCGATAAGATGTCCCAGACCCGATATCCGTATCACCTCGGCTATCTCGTAACGGGCATTCTTCACCAAAAGCTCTCCGCCCGCCGCTCGAACCGACCGCGACCGCCCAAGTATCAGCCCTATGCCCGAGCTGTCCATAAACCCAACATTCTCAAGGTCAAGTATCAGCAGCTGCGGTCGTGAACGCGCTATCACATCATCAAGCTCCACGCGTATCTCACGCGCTGCGTGATGGTCGATATCTCCCGAAAGCGCCGCAGTGATCCTTTTTCCGTCGTTGTATATTTTAAGCATAGCTACCTCCAAAAAATGACCATTCCGCGCCGAATTTACCGGCGAGTATCATCGGCGCGGGAGGGATATTACGGTAAACGACATAAACGATCTTACATCATCGCCTAAAAAAAGAAACTCTCGTGTCGTTTACCACACCGCCGTCTTTACCCGAAATTACCCGAATAATTCCGCGAGCCGTAAGCGATCATCGGTCATAAACAAATTATATCAGACCGACCGCTTGAAATTTGTCGTTATGACGGCGGGAAAAATAATTTTTTCGCGGTATCGGCGTAGTTTATGCTCGACACGCAAAGAAAAAGCTCGCATAAAACAAAAACGCCCCGCGATATATCACGGGGCTTATTATTATAAAAACACCAATGCCCCGCAGTTTCCCGCAGGGCATTGATGTTGGTTTGGTTGGTAATTATATGAAAAGAAAGGTTTTCATTTTTAAAGCCGCAAAACTATTATCTTGCAACTGTTTTATTATAACATAGATCTGTGAGCAAACAGTGAATGTTATGCGTTTTCAATTTGAAAATTTCACAAATTGTTGCTTACTTCTCTTTTCCGGCTCAAATGTGATTTAGGCAAATATTGGAAGTTCTTATTATTTCGCCGCTTTTCTCAAAATCGAACCTAAGAACCTGTCCTTCGTACTCGCAAACGATGTGATCCCCGTTGTCGGTGAACGTATATCCGTTCTGGTGGAGCAGTCCCGCCGCCAACAGCTTATGAATACAATAAAACGAGCTTATTATATCCAAATGCCGGTGCATAATGTCATTCAGGCTCAACGGCTCAAAAACACTTTCGGGCAGTCCCTCTATCAGCGCAAACATCGCGCCGCCGTCATAAGGACAGCGATAATAGCATACGTTTTTTGTCCGATATCCCCGCCGTCACCGTTGAAAGGTTGTGACCCGTACACAGCTCGTCCAATTCAAGCTGGCTTTCGCCGAACTCGCGGCAATTTTGAAGCGCCTGTTTTGCTTCAAGCGACGGAGCGACAAAATCCTCGGAAAGTCCGCTTTCGGTGTTTGCCCAGCCCCACAGCCAGGTATTCGAATACTCGCTCTCCGTTCCGATAAGTCCGATATCGAACTCGCGTTTTTTAAACAGATGTCTTCCAAACACGATCTTATGATTGGTCACATCGACGCGCCAATCATCCTTTCCCATAAACTCCCCCAGCCTGTACTGACGCGCGATGACCGTTCCGGCGGTCAGCGAAAGAAGGCTCAGAAAATCACTTTTGTCGTATTCTATCGGAGTTGTAAGCGCTGATATTTTGTTCATAAGTCACCCCATATATTTATATACTCTGTCCGAATTTGCGCAGTATATCCCGCATCAGTTCCCTGTCGAGCGAATAGAAACGCGTTTTCCCCTTGGAGCTGTCGTTCACGCAATATTCAAGACGCATATAGATCTCGCTGTGATCCTCGTTGTAGTAGAAGACGCAAAGCAGATAGCTGTCCTTTGTTGCGTAGTAATTTACGGGAGAGTAGCGCAGAACCGCCCGAAGGTCGGCGTCAAGCTCCGATTTTACATTCTCAAGCGGCACGGGATCGAACTGCACCTTTTTCGTAAGCGGCATACTCTCGGCGCGCTTTTCTTCCTCGGTCTTTCCCGCCTTCGATCTTTTGAATAACCCGAACATATCGTCACCCCACGTTTCCAAATTGAGAATGGAGAATCGATCGCGCCGATCTCAACGCGATAATTCTCCATTTTGCGGTATTGCTTTATTTCATTCTGATAAGCGCAAGCTCGATAGGCATAAGAGCGTCGCCGGCGTTTTCTATGCCGTCCACCGCCTTTTCAAGCGGACATCTGTCGCTCTTGTCGCTGTTGAGTATGTCGGGAACAACGGTATCAGCGTCGACCTCGATATGATTTCTTTCGAGAAGCTCCTTCGCGGACTCGCTGATGACCTCCGCGTAAACCGCTCTGATACCCATCGCG
>DILZ01000122.1:0-9314 GCA_002425305.1 Ruminococcaceae bacterium UBA5579 | reverse complement strand
TTACCTTATCCGCAACCATATAGCCCATATAGTTGTTGCCGCTGTTCATCCAGTCAAGAAGCGGCTGAACGCCCTTCTCCTTGCTTTTGAACATTACCGCGCCAAGCGTAAGGATACAGGTACACTTGTCGGCTTTTAACGCTGCCTTTGCTCTTTCAAGATCGGGATGCATAATTTTACTCCTTCCTCCGATCGCTCGGATAAAAAATTATTTTTGTTGCCCTTGTATTCTGTATATAACAAGCGGGATAAGCGCCCATTGCAGAGCGATTCCGAAAATGCCCGCCGCTATACTCGTCCAAATTACCGGAACACCTATCGCGCTTCCAAAGAAATTCGCGCCGATAACGATCGCCGCCGCGCGAACGGCACGTCCCGCAAGCTGCACAATTATCACCTTGACAAGCGTCGGCAGCTTTGAGCCGCGTAAAACGCCCGCCGCTATTCCGTAAACGCAAAGCTCTATGCACATAAACGGCAGCATTGCGATACGGGGCATTCCCGTGAGCCAGAAGCTCAGCAGCGGAGCCGCCGCGCCGGGTATTCCCGCCGCATACGGTCCGCACAAAAGACCCGCTATGATTATCGGAAGGTGCATCGGCAGAAACGTTTCGCCCAATGCCGTTCCCAAGCCGGACGCCGCTCCCATAAGGTGGAACAGCTGCGGCAAAGCCACCGCAGAAACGACCGCGATAAGTCCCGCTAAAGTCTGAACCTTAACGGATAGCTTCTTTGAGTCAAGTATATTCTCTCGCATAAATATCTTCTCCTTTTTAAAACCAATTATCAGCCAAGCATTTTCACAAAATCAGCCAGCGCCTCGGATATCTTTATCTGCTGAGGACATACCGCCTCGCAGCTTCGGCAGCCGANNACGGCAGGGCGCTTATCCTCCGCGAAAGCGTCCAATGCCATCGGCGCGATAAATCCGCCGCCTGTGAACTTATGCTCGTTATACAGCTCCAACAGGTCGGGGATCGCCAGCTCCTGCGGGCAATGCGTAGTACAGTAACGACACGCGGTGCAGGGCACGGTAAGGCTGCCTTCGATAAGCTCGGTGACGATATCGTTAAGCACGGCAAGCTCCTTTTCGGAAAGCGGCTTTGCTTCCTCATATATGGCGATATTCTGTTTGAGCTGCTCGAAATTCGACATTCCCGAAAGCGTCACCTTAAATTCGGGGAACGACTGCAAAAATCTGAACGCCCACTCAACCGGCTCAACCTCGGGACGCAGCTCTTTAAGCATTGATGCGTGTTTCTCGGAGAGGTTCGCGAGCTTTCCTCCGCGAACAGGCTCCATTATCCACACGGGGATATTGTTCTCGTTATAGTACTTCACCTTTTCCTCGGCGTTCTGGAATTTCCAGTCTACCCAGTTCACTTGAAGCTGACCGAACTCCATATTCTCGCCGTATGCCTCAACAAAACGCTTCAGCACGGGCATCGCGCCGTGTGCGGAAAAGCCTAAATGACGGATACGCCCGTTCTTTTTCTGCTCGATAAGATAATCGTAGATACCGTATTTCGGGTCGAGATATTCGTTGATATTCAACTCGCACACGTTATGGATCAAGTAAAAATCAAAATAATCTACGCCGCATTTCTTCAGCTGCTCTTCAAATATTTCCTTCACCTTGTCCATATTCGCAAGGTCGTACCCCGGGAACTTGTCCGCGAGCTTATAGCTTTCGCGCGGGTGATTTTTTAACGCGTTCGCAACGGCAAGCTCCGAATTCCCCGCGTGATAGCCCCACGCGGTATCGAAATAATTTATCCCCTTTTCAATGGCATAATCCACCATTTCGGCGGTCTTTTCAAAATCGGGGCGGCTGTCGTCGCCGTCGATGACCGGCAGTCTCATACAGCCTAACCCCAACGCCGATAGCTTTTCTCCTTGAAAATCGCTGTAAATCATAGTCAAAACCCTCCTAACGACCACACCTCAACAAAATGAACGGTCGATTTTTTCATCAAAAGCCGTTTTCAGCCCTTTTGATCCATTTTTTGGTACGAGCGTACCGCAGACGGAGCATAACACATACCGCACACGCTTCCACTGTTCGCCTTGCGGACCTTTTTTCCAAGCGCGGAGTTATTCACCTGTGCCACCGTGCGTTTTCCGTCGCCCGGCTGCTTCACCTGCTTTTTCTTCTTCCTCGTGGCGTTCTGCTTATCGGCAAGGCGTTTCTCGCGCTCGAATTTGCGAGCCTTTGAAAGCTCCATATAATATTTGTCGCGCTCTGCTGCGGTGGGCAGCCCACGATATCTCGAGCTGTTTGCAAAGCTCGATATCTCACGCTCCAAAGCCATATTAAGCCCTACGACCTCCGTGCCGTCGCCGCCGTGCTTTATCGCCTTTTTGTACGCCGACAGCGCGGAAAGCGCGTTGGAAAGCCTCATTCCGTTCACCTCGTCCTTTGTGCGGCAGCACATAAGCTGCATACGGAACGACCGCCTTGCGTCCTGCGTAGTGCGGTAGTTTGAATAAGCATCGGGGTCGTGTTTGGAGAGATATTGCTCCTCATTCGCCGAAAGAACAAGCCCGCCGCGCATTTTCATCTTTATGCTCATAAGCTGCTTTTCTTTATCACGGTCGTTTTCCTTTGACGAGAACAGCTTATCTATCTTTTCGGTCTGCTCCTTGATAAGCTCGCTCATCGACTTGCCGGTCTCTTTTTCTTCGGTGTTTTTCGCATTTGCGGTCTTTTCCGGCTTATCCGCCTCATAGGCGGCATACTCGGAGAAAAAAGCGGTATCCCTCGACGATGTTTTTGTAACCTTGACATTCTGCTCCCTCGAGCCGACCGACGCGCCGACACCGTTTGACAGAGCCGCAGCTCTGCTTACGGACAAAACTCCCACGAAAACACCCCCTTCATTATATACTATACATAATTATTATCGGCAGGTGGTGTCTGTTTCTTTAGCATTATACAAGATTTAGTGATAAATCGATCCACTTTCGGCATTTTGCACGATAAGTTCCCCTAATTATTATGCAAAACGCATAGCAAAAATGCTTACAAGAACCTTTAAAAGTATATTCCCCTTTTTTGCGAGCAAAATAACAAAAACAGCAAAAAGGAGCGGGAAAATGGAAAAAATAGCTTTTTTTGACGCAAAGCCCTACGACAAAGAATGGTTTGACAAGATAAACAACAAATACAAGATAATATATTATGAAAGCCGTCTGCGCCCCGAGAGCGCGCGGCTTGCCGAAGGCTGCAAGGCAGTGTGCGCTTTTGTGAACGATGTTATAAACGCGAAAACGATAGACACTCTGGCAGAACTTGGCGCGGAGGTATTGCTTATGCGCTGCGCGGGCTTTAACAACATCGCGCTTTCAGCCGCGAAGGACAAGCTGCGGATACTGCGCGTTCCCGCATACTCTCCGCACGCGGTCGCGGAACACGCTATGGGAATGATATTGGCTCTTAACCGGAAGATACCCCGCGCTTATATCCGCACACGCGATTTTAACTTCAGTCTTGTGGGGCTTACGGGCTTCGATCTTTACGGAAAGACTGCGGGAATAATCGGCACGGGAAAAATCGGACAGGTTTTCGCTAAGATATGTACGGGCTTCGGAATGGAGGTTCTCGCCTACGATCCGTACCCCGTCGAGCTGGATGGAGTTCGGTATGTGACCACGGACGAGCTGTTCAGGAAGAGCGACATCATCTCGCTGCACTGCCCTCTTACCCGCGAAACGCGCTATATTATCGACGACAACGCAATCAGTCTGATGAAAAAATCCGCGCTTATCGTCAATACCTCACGCGGTCAGCTGATAGACAGCGAGGCACTGCTTTCCGCGCTGAACGACAAGCGGATAGGCGGCGCGGCTCTGGACGTTTACGAGGAGGAAAGCGGCTTGTTCTTTGAGGACAATTCGGATAAGATAGTCACCGATGAAATACTGTCGCTGCTGGTAAGCCGTCCGAACGTGCTTATTACATCACATCAGGCGTTTCTTACGGAGGAGGCGCTGCGAGGCATCGCGGAGGTCACGATACAAAACTTTGACGACTATTTAAGCGGAAGAGAGCTGAAAAATGAGGTAAAAGCGCAATAAACCCCTTGACAAATCCGTAACGGTGTGTTATAATGTATTTGGCTGTGAAGATGTGTAAGTAGCGCTTTGAGGTTTGACACAGAGAATGAACGTCGGCGGCTGTGAGCGTTCTGTCGGGCAAAAGCGTGAATTTCAGCATTGGAGCTTTCCGCGAGAAACTAAGCGGACGTTCGCCGCGTTAAGGCGTTCAAAGTGCGCGGAGCGCGTTTGGGTGAGTTCCCGAACGGACATACTCTCCGCGAATTTGGGTGGTACCGCGAGCAGATAGATGTTGCTCGTCCCAAAGTTTTTGGGACGGGCTTTTTTGTATCAATTGATAATTAAGGTACGCTTCGGGGAGCAATAACAGGCGCGTAATAACTCTCAGCAAGGCAATGGCGACCAGTGATTTTCAAAAAGTGTCAGCCGGAGCGAAGCGTAGGCTGACCGATCTCGTCAGCGGAGCGAGCATACGGTGACGAGATTTTGAAANNTTAAATAAGGAGAAGAAGATGAAAGATTTCAGCGACATCAAAGCTCAAGTAAAGCAAGTGCTTGAGGAAGTGAAGGACGGCGTTCAGCTGTCGGATTTCTGGCAGAAGTATCTCGGGAAAACGGGTGTTATCTCGGGGCTGATGAAGGAAATGAAAAGCGTGCCGCCCGAGGAGAAGCCGACGTTCGGCAAGGCGGTGAACGAGGTGCGCGAGTGGGCGCAGAATTTGTATAACACAAAGCAGTCGGAGATCAAGGAATTTGAGTTGAAAAAGCGTTATGAGCGCGAGGCGATCGATGTTACGATGCCCGCTTTGAAGCGCGCTCCCGCAAATCTCCACCCGATATCGCTTATCACGCAGCAGATGATATCGGTGTTTGCGGGAATGGGCTTTGAGGTGCTGGAGTATCCCGAAATAGAGGACGACGATCACAACTTTACGCGGCTGAACGTGCTCAAGGATCACCCTTCGCGCGATATGCAGGATACGTTCTGGCTCACGGAGGACTTGCTGCTCAGAACACACACCTCCCCCGGGCAGATACGCACAATGGATGCGGAAAAGCCGCCTATCAAGGTGCTTGTACCGGGCAAGGTGTTCCGTTCGGATTCGGACGCTACGCACTCGCCGATGTTTATGCAGATGGAGGGTCTGGTAGTCGATAAGGGGATAAATCTCTGCGACTTGCAGGGTATGCTCGATCAATTCGTGCAGCAGATGTTCGGCGGCGGCACAAAAACGCGTCTGCGCCCGTCTTACTTCCCGTTCACCGAACCGTCCGTCGAGGTCGACGTGTCGTGCTTTGAATGCGGCGGCAAGGGGTGTAATCNNGGCGGCGGCAAGGGGTGTAATCTTTGTAAGGGAATGGGCTGGATAGAGGTTCTCGGCGGCGGAGTTGTCAACAAAAAGGTTCTTGAAAACTGCAGCATCGACCCCGAGGTTTATTCGGGTCTGGCGTTCGGTATCGGCGTGGAGCGCATTACAATGCTGAAATACGGTATCCCGAATATGGGAATGTTCTTCGCGAACGACCTGGATTTTCTTCAGCAGTTTAAGGCATAAGGGGGGAGCGCGTTATGAAGATATTATTCAGTTGGTTAAAGGATTATGTGGATATAGAGTGTCAGCCTTTGGAGCTTGTGGACAAGCTGTTCGGGTCGGGGTTCGAGGTCGAGGAAACGGTGTATCTCGGGCAGGATATCGAGAAGGTGGTAGTCGGCGAGGTCACGTCTATTGAGAAGTACGAGGGCACGCATTTGTATATCTGTCACGTTGACTGCGGCGAGTTCGGAACGGATAATCTGATACTTACGGGCGCGGACAACGTGTTTAAGGGCGCGAAGGTTCCCGCAGCAGTCGTTGGAGCAAAACTGCCCGGAGGAATTGAAATTCAGCCGCGCAAAATGGCGGATATGGTAAGCTACGGTATGTTGTGTTCGGGCGGCGAGCTGGGAGTTACCGAGGATTGGCAGAAGGGTGCGGACGTTCACGGTATACTGATACTCCCCGACAGCGCGAAGGTCGGCGAGGATATCAAGAAAACGCTCGAGCTGGACGATTATTTGTTCGATATTTCGATAACCGCGAACAGACCCGACTGCCAGAGCGTTCTCGGAATTGCGAGAGAGGTTGCGGCGTTCCTCGGAAAACCGCTTAAAGAGCCGGATTACAGCTTTACGCGCACAGAGGTCACAAAGCCGGAAATTTCCGTGGAAATAGAGGCGCTCGATCTCTGCCCGCGCTATCTCGGCGATTACATTTATGAAGTGAAGCACTTTGAAAGCCCGCAGTGGATGAAGCGCAGACTTTCAGTGTGCGGATTCTCGGCGATAGACGCTATCGTTGACGTTACAAATTATGTTCTGCTTGAGATCGGTCAGCCCATGCACGCTTACGACCTCGACACGCTGGACGGCAAGTCGATACTTGTGCGCCGCGCGAACGACGGCGAGACCATCACCACGCTTGACGAAAAGGAGCGCAAGCTCACTCACGAAAACCTGCTGATATGCGACAAGGTAAAGGGCGTGGGTCTTGCGGGAATTATGGGCGGCTTGAACTCCGAGATCGAGGTGAAAACAAGCGAGATATTGCTTGAAGCGGCGAAATTCCGCCGCGACAACGTGCGCAAGACTTCGCGCGCTTTGGGACTTCACACGGACGCTGCCGCGCGCTTTGAAAAGGGCGTTGACGAGTACGGCGTTGAGTGCGGAATGAAACGCGCGTTAAATCTCGTTGAGAAGCTGGGTATCGCGAAGATAGGCAGCTCGAGCTTTGACGTTTCGGCGGGCGAGGACAAGGGCGAGGCGAAGTTTGACGTTACCGTAACGAAAATCAACTCCGTTCTGGGAATTGATGTTCCGCAAAGCGAGATCGTGAAGATACTGAGATCCTTGCAGTTCGGCGTTGATGAGAACGGCGAAACGCTCTCCGTTACCGTTCCGCGCTGGAGAACCGACGTTGAGGGCTATCAGGACATCGCCGAAGAGGTTATCCGCGAATACGGCTACGAACACGTTGTACCGAGATTTCTCGACAGCGCGAAGGTCACGAACGGCGGGTTGTCGTTCTTGCAGAACAAGGAGCTTTCCGCGAAGGAATACCTCTGCTCACAGGGCTTTTACGAGGTGCGCACGCTCGCGATGTATTCAGAGCGCGAGCTTGATATGATACTGCTCCCGAAAAACGCGCCCGAACGCACCGCGATCAGGCTGCTGAACCCTATCACCGATAATCTTTCGATAATGCGCACCGTGATGTCGCCTTGTATGATAAATGTCATCACGGACAATATCAAGTCCGATCATTCGGCGGGGCGGTTCTTCGAGATAGCGAACGTGTATCTTCCGAAGTCGCTGCCGCTCACGGAGCAGCCCGAGGAGCGCAAAACGCTCTGCATCGGCGCATACGGCGCGGACGAGGACTTCTTCACGGTAAAGGACGCGATAGAGGGCTTTGCGGCGGCGAACGGTCTAACGTTCCGTTACGAGCGCGGCGAGGCAAGCTTCCTGCACCCCGGTATTTGCGCGGATATTTTCTGCGAGGGTCAAAAGATCGGGCAGCTCGGCAAGCTGCGCTATGAGATCGTTGACGCGCTCAACATCGCCGAGGGCAAGAAGAACGACCTCAATGTAATTCTCGCGGAGCTGAACTATTCCGCTTTGGAGAGCCTGTATAAACGCGAGATGAAGTTCACCGCCGACAACGGCAAGGCGAAAGCAAAGCGCGACATCTCGCTTATCTGCGACAAGAAAACGCTCTGTGTGGAGATCGAGGACGTTGTTAAGGCAACGAGCACAAAGGCTGCCGACGTCAAGCTTATTGACAGCTTTGAGAGCGAAAAGCTCGGGTTTGGCAAGAAGAGCCTTACGTTCACGATAACCTACGCGGGCGCAGAGGACGTTACGGACGAGATCGCCGACAGCGAGACCGAAGCGGTCGCGAACGCGCTTAAGGACAAGCTCGGCGCGGTGCGCAGAGTATAGTTTTTAGTGATTAGTTGTTAGTTGTTTTAGAGGTAAGAGGCACTGTGCCTCCTACCTCTTAGAATATTAAAGGACGGAAAAATGAATAAACGCAGAAAATTTGCTCTCCTATGTTTAGAGGGTGACAAAAAATATGGAAAAGAGCATGACTTTTGGGTCAATCAGCGGGCTTTCCATGTGATAGAGGTTTTTATGCATTTTTTGCCCAAGATCGATCTGGATGGGAGCAGCAAGCTCACGATACTTTTCAAAGAAAAAAAAGAGAATGAACGGCAGTATATGAAGAACGAATTTCAAGGCGTGTCGTGGTATTATGTTGACGAAGCGGAAATAGATAAGCACAGGCAGCTGAAAAGGGAAGATGAGGAGGAATACTATCTGAATATCATAGTCGATACGCTCAAAACCATCGCGCGTATGGACGGGAGACCCGAAGAAATACTTGATGTAATTGACAAAACCGCTCAGACTGTAAGGGACAATAATTTTGAATTGCTCCTGCATATCAAGAAGCTGTCAAAGACATCGACCGACGGACAGTATAGGGCTAATGTTTACAGGCACATAAGCAGTTTTGGCGAGAGCTGGTATGTTGAAATAAAGGATAAGGACAAAAATATCACAAGGCATAGTATCGATCTGTTGAAAAAACCGACTTCTATCTCACAGACAGGCATTTTTGTGCTGTCAAGGTGGGAGGGAAGCCGCTTTATCGTGACCGACAGGTTCGGCAGAGTGACCGCAGCCGTTGAGGCTAACACGAATAATGCGTTATAAAAAGGGAAATACTACCTCCGAAGTAATTTTTCGGAGGTATTTTTTATGAATTATTACGGCATTGAAAAGGTAATAGGGCGCGAAATTCTGGACTCTCGCGGCAATCCCACGGTCGAGGCGGAGGTTCATTTGGCGGACGGCAGCGTGGGCTTCGGGGCGGCTCCGTCGGGTGCTTCGACGGGCGAGTTTGAGGCGCTGGAGCTGCGCGACGGCGACAAAAAACGCTACGGCGGCAAGGGCACTNNCACTCAAAAAGCCGCCGAAAACATCACAAAGGAGATATCCAAAGCGGTCAGCGGCATTGACGCGCGCGATACCTACGCCGTGGACGCAGCTATGATAAAAGCGGACGGCACAAAGGAAAAGTCGCACCTCGGCGCGAACGCGATACTTGCCGTGTCGATAGCGGCGGCAAGAGCGGCGGCAAGCGCACTTGAAATGCCGCTTTACCGCTTTCTCGGCGGCGTAAACGGCAACAGACTGCCCGTTCCGATGATGAATA
>DILZ01000009.1:4054-4320 GCA_002425305.1 Ruminococcaceae bacterium UBA5579 | reverse complement strand
TATGAAGGCAAATCCGGGTGTTATGCTCGCGGTATTCTTTGTATTTGCCCTTATCGTATGTATTATCATTGTCCTGCTGATCCTCCGGGTGAACTCGATCGCGGATATACTTTTCAAGAATAGGGGCATAGCTGTGCTCTTCCGTAGAACCTTTCTTCAGTCCGTCGGTCACATATCCTTCCAATTTAACGATACGGGCGGTGGCAGTTTCATCGTTGACAGCAAAAACATTTGTGTAATCACGGCTAAGTGCTTCCACAATAGCA
>DILZ01000009.1:2036-4013 GCA_002425305.1 Ruminococcaceae bacterium UBA5579 | reverse complement strand
CGTCCGCGCAGATAGAGCGCAATGATAATACATACGATAAGGGCAAATACAAAGAATACCGCGAGCATAACACCCGGATTTGCCTTCATATATTGCAGAATAGTCAAATCGCCGATCGTATAGGAGGTGTACTTTGACGCAAGCTGATTAAGCGTGTCGTCGGACATTTGCTTGATACATTTATTCAGTATGGTGAAAAGCTCGTGATCCGTATTATCGCCGATATACATACGGAATTTTGTGCTCATTCCGTTCATCATACTGTAATACAGAGAATTGGTGGGGTCGTGATTTATAAACAGCTGCGCGGTATAGGCAAACACATATGCGGCGTCCGCTTCGCGGTTCAGAACGGCACGCATCGCATCCTCACCGGTGGGGTAGTTTCGCACGGTATACCCCTCCAAAAACTCCGAACTAATAATATCTTTGCCTTGAACGTCCGATACAGCGATGACTTTGATATCGCTTTTCAAGTCCTGTCTGGTCACTCTTGCGATTCTCGCCGTCATATAACCGGTCGTATTAAATCCGCGGTAAACGGTGTCCTCAACAGCGTCGTCGAAGCTCAGATTGTCAATCACAACGTTTACACCGTTTGTGTTGGCAAGGTTGAAATAATCGTCCTTATCCTCCGGAACAACGATCTCATAAGGCAGTCCGGCAAGCTTCATAACCTCGGCAAAATAATCGGGCAGAATACCCTTTAATTCCCCGTCCTCCGTGTAAGAATGGGGGGCTCTGTTACCGAGAGCGGTCACGGTAATGGTTTTCTCTCCCGAAACCACCTGACGGATATATTCCGTTTCACGTTCGGTAAATGACAGCGCGGAGGAATAGACCGGACCGTAGTACCGGTAAAACAGCACATTTTTCCAATCCCCCTCATTGATATCCATCTGCTCAATAGCGTAATTGATCTCGTCAAGCAGTTTCGTATCGCCTTTTCTGACGATAGCGTAAAAGTCTGCCTCCTCAATGATATCCAGCGTTTTTTCGTTTTCCGCTTTTCTCAGATCGCTGGAAAGTATCGCATCGATCTCATCGTTTTGCAAAGCGGCGGCAAGAGCATCGGAATTATCGTATTCCTTTACATTATAGGAAAAACCCTTTTCATTCGCGAAATCCGCTAAGCTTTGGTTTTGACTGCTGCCGCCCAACTGTCCTACCGTTATTCCGTTGTAGGTTTTGTAGTCGCCGCGGTGAAGATGAGTGTTGTCAACGCGGATTGAGAGAACGGTGTTGTTTCTGCCAATCGGGAGGGAAAAGTCAAATCGTTTCTCCCGTTCCGGAGTCCTGCGCGCGGAGGTCACCACGTCGATCTCGCCGTTTTCCAGCATAGTAAGCATTTCGCCCCACGATCTGTCATAGCCCGTGTATTGGAAATTCAANNTGGGAATATTCGGAAACAAGGTTAAGAAACTCTATGCCGTATCCCGTCAGCTTGTCATTCTCGTCCTTTATATGATAGCCTTCAAAACTGAAAATGCCGGCTTTGACCGTTCGGTTATTGGACTGCGTACCATCGGCGTATACCGTTATGAAATTGGACAGAATGAGGCTCAGGCACACCAAAAACGCCGCGACCCTTTTTATAAAAATCGCGTGTGCTCTGTCCGCAGTATTCGNNGCTCTTCCCCTCAAAGCGCCGCATTCCTTCGGAAATATATTTTTATTTTTTGGAATGTTCTGCATACCGCATCTCCTTGTCAATTCGGAACTGCCGTTTTTGACTTTTCCATTTCAATCTTCTATACAATTACCCATAATATTCGATTGTACATATATTATTATAATGCACTTCAGCATATTTTTCAACCCCTTTTTGCACAACATTTTCAAATCCTATCAAAACGGTAATTATACCGGCGTTTTTACTAAAAAGCGCAACTGATTTTTGGCGATTTTCACGTTGCTTTTATGAAACAAAATTACCTATTTGAGAGAGCCAACCTTGAGCGTTTTTGCGGTATTTTG
>DILZ01000009.1:1421-1847 GCA_002425305.1 Ruminococcaceae bacterium UBA5579 | reverse complement strand
AACGTGTCTGCCAGTTTCACCATACCCGCATATTTAGTTTTATGTTTGTATGTTCTTGTTCTTCAAAATCCCGGAAATGATCAAACAACGCTCATTCCGCTTTTTCGTTTTCCAAATCATTTGCGGTAGATCGCTGACCGACCGATACGGGCGGCCTCACCGCGTACTTGTAACATTATAACAAAAACTGCGCGGTTTGTCAAGGGCGGCAAGCGGATTTTATGCTTATTCTTTCGTTTTACGCTCTGCTGTTATGTATGCCGAAAAACAGAGCTTATCTCCACTCGTTCACCGCGAACAGTACCGCAAGCTGAATATTTTTCATCAGCCTTGCTGAAATCGCCTCATATTCTGCGTCCAAGCCCTTTTCTTGAGCCATATACGGCGGTGAGTCGTTCCAGCTGCCCATAGCTCCGAAAACGTACG
>DILZ01000009.1:0-1366 GCA_002425305.1 Ruminococcaceae bacterium UBA5579 | reverse complement strand
AACGGAGCTTCTCCGTTCAGAATGTTCCGTGCCCGTTCAAATCTCTTTGCGAAATCATAGCAGTCTATCCTCTCTGCTAGGTCCTCTATTTCGATAAGCACCTCCCGCAGCTCTTCGGTGTTATCCTCATAGTGCGGCTTGACGAACGGAATAAGTTCAAGCTGCTCGGTGTACAGGATATTCCACATTTTCATCTTCCGATCGAAGTCCCATTTGGGAATGAACGCGGTAATCTCGCCGTTCTTAAAATAACACAAAATTAACCCGCTGTATGCGTTTGCAAAGCCTAAGAGATTTCGATCCTCAACCTCGGTCGGAATGATGAGCTTTATGTCGCGCAGACCCTTTTTAACGCAGTTTTCATACCATTTTTCGGGAGTTTTCGCGGTTTGGTCTTTGATCCCGCAGGCCTTGATATTGTTCATAAACAAAAACTCGATCTTGTTTTCATAAGCTATCGGCTCGTATTCAAATCCCGATCCGCCGAAAAGCGCCGACTTCGCCGCAGCGGTAAGCATACACATCTGATATAATTCGCCCTTCATTCAAAAGCCCCCAATATGTTACACTAATTCCGCATTGTTCCAGTCTTCAATGAACAGGTCGCAATATTTTCGCGTGTCACCTTCCTCATCGGCTACCTCGTCGCGCACTCCCACGGTTAAGAAGCCCGCCTTGTGAGAGGTTCTGGCACAGTACTCCGCGTCCTCGAATACGGCACATTCCGAGATGTCCGCGTCAAGACGCCTTGCAGCTTCAAGATAAACGTCGGGGAATTCTTTATACGCGCCGACCTCGGGGCAGTCAACATAAAACTCCATAAAATCGAGCAGCTTTGTTTTTTGCAGCAGCGGTTCGGAAACGTCGCGCCGCGTGGCGCTGGCTATGCACATTTTTACTCCCGCCGCCTTTGCTTTTTCGAGAAATTCCGCCGTGCCGCTTTTAAGCATTATGTCGTTGGCGTAGTGCTCGCGCATACGGTCATAGGCGGCTTCCATCTGTGCGCGATCAAAGAAGCTGAAGTCTGCCGTTTCGATACGCCAGATACGCATACTGTCGCACAGCGTACCGTCCAAGTCAAATATGTAAAATTTTTTCATAATATCACCGTTTATATTGTAACATATTTTCAAAGAAATTGCAAGCGAGAACTTTTTGAAATATCTTTTCAAGGATATATGCCCTTCTACAGGTCGGGAAGGTGTCGTCGGCTTGTAAATAAACTTGCGGTTCTCTGCGCCGCAGCGTAGAGAACCGCATAAATAAACACTTATTTTTTAAGAAAAAATGTTTTTGGATTGTTTGAGCTATCCGAAGCCGATATCGCTGTTATTTCCTTCTTCTTTTTGTAACAGAAACAGCGCAA
>DILZ01000079.1 GCA_002425305.1 Ruminococcaceae bacterium UBA5579 | reverse complement strand
TCAAGCGGCGGCAAGATGAGCCAGGAGGACATTGAGGCACTGCTTAACGGAATGAAGGACGACGCGGGACAGTAAAAAGCGATCTCTGCGCCGTTTAGCGCATCAAATATACACTATCCATTATACATTATTATTAATTGCGCCCCTCGTTATCGGAGGGGCGCTGTGTTATTGTCGATTTTGTTCTCTGTTTTCGATGTTCCTGCGAATTGCCTCGAACGGAGTAAACTGTTTTGCGAGCTTGTGATTGAAGTGCGGGAACTTATAATCTATCCGCACCGGACCGTATGTCATAAGGATATCTACCTTGTATCCGTACGCTTTTCCAAACAGCTTAGTAAGGTTGAAGTCGATGCTGATAGCGTCCTTGTAGAGTATCTGATCGCTGCCTTTTTTGGAGGTCATATAAAATCCGCGTCCGTCAGCCTTGTAGTTATAAAGAGTGCCCCGCACCCTCGTAATGAAGTAGAAAATCAGCAGCGGCACGGTTATCAGCGATAATCCTAACGATATAAGACCGGGATAATCGGGAGGGAGGCTGGTTATACTGAAATAATCGCGAGTCAGCATATCCCAAATTATTTTTGGGATCGTCATCATTGCAAACACGTCGATCGCCGCCACCAATATCCCGATCAAGATCAGTGTGAGCGTTTTGGGTCTTGTGTTGTATACCCCCTGCGCCTGAACGGTGTCGAGTGAGTGCTCTCGTCCTTCAAGTCCGATAAAATAGCCTTCGGACTTGGGACGCGCCCTTTCACCGATAGCCGGCATTTCGTCGGAGGGGTATTCGTTCAGCAGCCTGCTTACTTCGGCTTCGGCCTTTTCCAGCGGGGAAGCGGCAGAGGAAAGCTCCGGCATATTTGACGTTTCGCCGAGCAGATGCGCCATTTTGTCCATTGCACTTATGCCGCCTACGGTCTTTCTTTCGACCTCCGCCTGCGTTATGGCTTTGGAGTTCGCTTTGGCGGTGTTCGGATTAAAGGACAGAGACGGACTTGACCTTGATCTGCTCAGTATTTCAAGCCGTTCGGTGATTATATAAAACGGCGTCGCCTGCGGTGAAAGATACCCTTCGGAGCATATCGCGAAGATCTTCGATGTGCCGTTCCTCAATTTCACCGTAACATCATACCCGCGTATCTTTCCAAAGGAGCTGCGCGAATGGAACTGTACGTCGGTGACCTCCTGGTATCGGATAACGTGAAGATCTCCGCCGATAGTCGCGGTGAAAGTTTCATCGTTCGCGTTATAAGAGCATTTATAGCCTTTTTTTACCGAACGTATGCCAATGCCGAATATTACGATCAATATCGCCGCAAACGCAATAAACGCGATAACGGCGCCGGCAAGCAGAAAAGGTGTTTGGGCTTCTTGATCCGGTTTGTTTGTGGCTGATATTTGGCGCAAAACGAAAAACAGAACAAGACCGGCGAACACCGCCGCAGATAGCAGCAAAACCACAAAGATGGTCTCTCCCTTGTAGGGAGCGCGGAATTCTCCGCACTTACTGAACCCGAACCGTCCTCTGTCCTCGGGATTTGTGTAATTTCTTTCCTGCAACCCCAAAACCCCCAATATGCTTTAATTTGCGGTATATAGCCGATCCGCGCGCCGTGCGGCGTCGGCCGTCATAAGATATGAGATCAACCGGCTGTTCCGATATTCTTATTATAGCATAAACAAAGATTTGTGTCAATACAATACACAAAAAAAACTCACGGAGCGATAATATAATTGTTAAAATTCCTCATTGAATTAATTTAAAAAAAGGACTATAATGTATAAGGCTGAAAGCGGAATTTTTATGCGGCNNGCTTTCAAACCGCAGCGAAGCCGCGTTAAATAATTATACATTATCATTTGTAAATTATACATTATCGAGGTGTGTTTTTTGAAAACATTTGAAATATTCAAGGATCTGGCGATAATAATTATCGCCGCAAAGCTGTTCGGACTTGCCGCTAAGAAGCTCAAAGCGCCGCAGGTGGTCGGGCAGATAGCTGCGGGACTGCTGATAGGTCCCGGTCTTTTGAATTGGGTGGGGCAGTCGGAGTTCATCGCGCTTATGGCGGAGATAGGCGTTGTTCTGTTGATGTTCTCAGCGGGTCTGGAAACCAACCTCAAGGAGCTTGTCAAAACGGGACCCGTCGCGCTTTCGATAGCCTGCGCGGGCGTTCTTGTTCCGCTCGTGACGGGTTGGGCGCTTTACGGGTGCTTTTACGGTTTTGCGCCGTTCGGCACGGACGAGTTTTTCAGGGGCGTGTTCATCGGAACGATAATGACGGCGACCTCCGTCAGCATTACGGTCCAGGCTCTGCGCGAGCTAGGACACCTCAAAGGGAAGATCGGCACGGTGATAGTGTCCTCGGCGATAATCGATGATGTTTTGGGAATAATCCTGCTTACGTTCGTTATCGGCTTTAAATCCTCCGATGTAAAGCCGGCGGACGTTGTTGTCAAGACACTGTTGTTCATAGTGTTCAGCGTTGCGGTCGGGTTTGGGGTATATCTGCTGTTCAAGCTGCTCGACAAGCACTCGTTCCACCACCGCCGCATACCGATATACGGGCTTGCGCTTTGCTTTGTTATGGCTTACTGCGCGGAGCAATACTTCGGCATCGCGGATATCACGGGCGCGTATGTTGCGGGAATTATCCTTTGCAACCTGCGCGACGCGGAGTATATCGCGGGCAAGATGGATATATCGAGCTATATGCTGTTTGGACCGGTATTTTTCGCGTCCATAGGACTTAAAACCAGTTTTAACGGCTTTACGGCGCAGCTTTTGTGGTTTTCGCTGGCGTTTGCGTTTGCGGCTATGGCGGCAAAGGTCGTCGGCTGCGGTCTTATGGCGAGGGCGTGGAAGTTCGGCGTAAGGGATTCGCTGAAATGCGGCGTCGGGATGATGACGCGCGGCGAGGTCGCGCTGATAGTGGCTCAGAAAGGTTTGGCGGTGGGATTGGTAGAACCGAAGTACTTCACATCGGTGATATTGCTTATACTGCTGTCGTCCGTTGCCGCGCCGATACTGCTGAAGATACTGTACAGGGGCGAGGACAGACCCGACCACGCTCCCATAGGCGGCGTACATTCCGACCTTGATGAAACGGAGGAGGTCTGCGCGGAGGACGAATGACATAACGCCTTTAGCGGGATATCGGCATTAAACGGCAGAGTAATTTTACTTAATTTCCTGTAATAATTTGTAATCGTTTGTAACCGAACTGTAATCGTATTGTAACCGTTTTGTAGTTGAATTGCACAATATAATGTGGTAAAATATAATCAACAAACACACTATACTATTTCAAAATATCATTTCAAAAACGGAGGTAAACATTATGGAAAAATTTGCGGCAATCTTTATGGCAGCGGTTATAGCATTTACCATCGGAGCGTGCGCTCAAGGGAAAACCGGCGATCCGAATCCGGATAACGGCGCGGCGGTCGAGCAGAACGTCTGAACACGGCTCGTTCGCAATTA